>QHBL01000152.1:658-4855 GCA_003244125.1 Chthoniobacterales bacterium | reverse complement strand
CATCGCCGGAATGCCGATGGCCAGACCGGCCGCAGTATTAAAGAGCGCCTGACTGATGCCGCGCGACAAGGCCACATAGCGCGCGCTGCCAAGGTCCGCCCCGAGCGCGCCGAATGAGCCGATGATGCCGATGACCGTGCCAAGCAATCCAAGCAGCGGCGCGATCATGCCGATATCCGCGAGGTAAGTGACGCGATTATTCAGAGCCGTAGCCACACGCGTCCCCTCCGTCTCCGCGATCTCGCGCACCTGCTGGAAATCCGCATTCGGGTTTTTCGTGGTGAAATCCAGAACCTGCTGCACCACCCGAGCGACCGCTTCGCCGTGGCGATTTGACACCGCGAGCAGCCCCAGATAATCACGCTTGCGCAGAAGCGCGTCAGCCGTGGCCATGAAGCCGCGCGAGACAATAGCGCCGCGCCGAATCGTCAGAAAATAAACGATGATCAGCATCAGCGAAACGATCGAGAGCAAGACTAGGAAAATCATCACCGGCCCGGCGGATCGCATCGCGTCGAAGACGGTCTGCGTGTGCGGAACCTCCGGTGGCAAACCGGGAATAGGGGCGGGCGATTGCGCGAAAACCGGCGTCGCGCTCATCGCCGCAAGAAACAGGAATTTTTTCATGCGCAAAACTGGCGTTTACGATAAACGGAGCGCGCCGCTTGGCAACGGCTGGACATTCAAAAGAACGGCGCTGCCTGAGCCAGCCGGCTCGCGAATACCTTCGCAGTGGCGCCAGCGCCTTACAAATTATACGCCAGCTTGTGCGTTGGCTGATAAAGCTGCATATCATCCGCGCCCGGCACGATCATCATGATCACGCGCCCGTACTCGCGTTCCTCGATCGCGCCGCGAAACTGCGCCCCTTTCGCCCGCAATTCATCCACCGTCGCATCGATGCCATCGCACATCATCGCGATCGAGTGCTGCCGCGGGTGATCATAAGTCTTGCCTTCCCACACGCTGTGCGTCGGGTGCACACCCATCTCGCTCGGTCCCGATTTGAAGATCAGCCAGTCATCATCCCAATCTTCCGTCACAAACTTCCAGCCAAGCACATCTCGCAAAAACGCCCGCGTCGCCTTCGCGTCGTCGGAGTAAATCAAGGTATGAATTGAAGTGATCATAGATCGTAACTTAGATCAGCTTTCACGTCTCGCTGAGCTCATGTGAATAGACGCCGCGACCCGTCATCGCAGGCTGCACGCGAGCCAATACATCTTCAAAGTCTCTATACGGGATGAGTCAGGGTTCCGCTTGCTCGTCCCATACGAAGCAAATAAGAGCCTGAAATCCTTCGAGAGACCGCAGATCGGTCTGTCGCAACCCATAGAAGGTGCGTCCACCCGGGTGAAGCGTTGAGTAGCGGATGTAAAGACGACGGCCGCCTCTAAGTCATAGAGCAAACGACTACCTGGTAGCTTATTAGTGGAACCGAATCTCTGACGGAGCTCATAAAGTAGCTGTTCTCGGGCATTCGGTCCGCTCATCTATTAATCCGAGGTATCATTGATGCCGGTACTACACAACACCGCCCTTATTCCCACGAAAACTTTAGCGAGCGATTGTAACAGGTTACTGCAGCCAACTAAAGGTGAACAACTGAGCGGTATAGCACAACTTAATCTGTGTCTTTTGATAGTTTCACCGGCAACTGGAACTGTGTAACCCGCCGCTTTAGGAGCGCTCAAGCTTTTGCTGTAGAGCCGAGACCGATCAAAGCAGTAAGTGCGCGGCGTTCCGGGCGCGCAAGCTACCGCCTTAGCACACCACGTTCTCCGGTATTTGGCGGCGCAAGAAAGACATAAACAGGAGCAGCACGAACGAGACTGCCAGGAGCACCAGGGCATAAGCGTGCGCGGATGAATATTCCAGCTTTTGCACTTCATCGTAGAGTGCGATGGAGGCGACCTTTGTTTTGCCTGGGATGCTGCCACCCAGCATGAGGACGACTCCGAATTCACCGACGGTATGAGCGAAGCTTAGGACGATGCCGACCATGAGTCCGCGGCCTGCGAGGGGAAGTATTACGTGGCGGAACGCTTGCAGCCGAGAGGCTCCGTCAAGCCGCGCCGCATCGACCAATGCCTTGGGCACGGTGCGGAGTGCGGCTTGAAACGGCTGGAGCGCGAAGGGCAGACTGTAAATCATCGATCCGAGCACGAGACCGGCAAAACTGAAGGCGAGGCTTTGGCCGAAAAGCGCCTGCCACCATCCTCCGAGTGTGCGCTGCGGTGCGAAGAGCACCAGCAGATAGAAACCAATAACTGTAGGCGGTAGGACTACCGGCAGAGTCAGGATCGTTTCAACAAGCAGAATGCCGCGCCAGCGGGAGCGGTTCAGCCACTGCGCCAGCGGTAATCCGAGCAGGACGAGAAAGAGAGTGGTGGAAAAGGCGAGCCGCAGCGTGAGCCAGAGAGCTTCGCCAAAATCGGGCGGTAAGTGCATCGCGAATGGCCGGAAACATGGCGCGTTATTTCGCTAGCCGAAAGCCATACCGGTCGAAGATTTTTCGCGCATCCGGGGAGCGAAGGAAATCGAGATAGGTTCTGGCGAGCGGCTTGGCGGCCCCAGTTTTTGTGATCACCGCAGCTTGTTCCAGCGGCGGGTAAGTGGCGGTCGGGATCTCGAAGTAATGACCTACCTTCTTGAGCTTCGGCGAGAGCACGAGCGAAAGCGCCACGATGCCCGCGTCGGCGTTTCCCGTTTCCACGAATTGCGCGGTCTGGGCAATGTTCTCGCCGTAAACCACCCGGCTCTCCACCTCTTTCCACAGGTTCTCATGTTCCAACGCTGCCCTGGCCGCGCGGCCATAAGGCGCGTGTTCCGGGTTTGCGATCGCGATTTTCTTCACCACCTCTGCGTCGCGCAGCACCATGAGCCCATGGGTGACATCCACCTTCTCGTTAGTCGTCCAGAGAACGATTCGGCCAGCCGCGTATTGCATCAGAGTCGCCTCATCCGCGAGGCCGGCCTTGATCAGCTCGCGCGGGTAACTCAGGTCGGCGGAAAGGAAGACGTCGAAGGGCGCGCCATTCTTTATCTGGGCAAAGAAGTTACCGGACGAACCGGTAGAGACTTTGAGCTCTGCGGCGGGATACGATTTCTGGAAGGCGGCATTCAGGTCCTGCAGGCAGTAAGTCAGGTCTGCGGCCGCGGCGATTGAGAGTTCTTCCGCGCGAACCGCCGGCGCTATCAAAAGCAGCAGCATGGGAAGGATCAACGACTTCGAGGTCATGAGATTAGTACGCTTTTGACTGGCCGCTTAACCCACTCTTTGCAAAAGCTGCCGGCTTTTTTCTAAACGGCCACTTTCGGAGCGCTCAAGCTCTTGCTGTAGAACCCGGATCGGTCGAAGCAGCACGGGCGTCGCTTGCCGGCGGCGAGCATCGAGCAGGCATTCTTGATCCGGCGCGCGCGCGTCTTTGGCTGTTTGGCCGAGGTGATCCAGTGAATCCAGTCTCTGCGGGCCATTGGAGTGATGTCCGACCACAATGCCCGTAGTTTTGGCGCCGCTGCCGCAAGAGCTTTTCGCAGATCTGGCGGCACTTCAGGTTCCGGTTCCTCAGTCGCCGGCGCGATCTCCAGGGTTACAATGTCGCCTATCCCTGCGGCCGCAGCTTCGCGCAGCTTCTCGCCCACTTTGAGCCAGTGGCTCTTTTGCCCGTCAGGCTCGAGCGTCGCTTCAAAGGGGACGGCATTGATGGTGCCTTGGATCGCCGTCATGCCTCGCGAGGAAAGCTTCGCGCTGGCGTTCTTTGGCAAGATGAGAAAGCTCCAGGAGCCGCTTTCCGCCGGCCGCAAGAGTTTCGCTTCAAAACGGATCTTGGAAGCAGTGGTCTTAATCATTTCTGCCTGGTGTCACGGATAGGACGGTTTCACAACGTGCGTGCTTCACTCGCCCAACAATGTCAAACCGGTGATGATGCCGAAGGGACATAACGAGACAGGAGATCACCGACCGCCACGACGGCTCAGTGGATCCCGCGCACTCAGAAGATGTGGGCTGGACGTGTAGCGGGATTGAGCGCGATGTAGTTACGGCGGCTAGTCCAAGAGCGCGCCCTTGGGGGTGGCGATCCTCTCGCTGGACATTCTCGCTGCTTCTCGTAGAATGTCGCCATGCCTGCGCGTAAGCGAGCTTCCCGGGCAGCGAATTCGGGTTCGTCTTCTTCCCCCGCCAAAGGTTACGGG
>QHBL01000152.1:0-627 GCA_003244125.1 Chthoniobacterales bacterium | reverse complement strand
GATCAGGGGCAATTAGGTAGTTGCACCGCTAATGCGATCGGCGGAGCCATTGAGTTCGACCAGATGAAGGAGAACCTGCCGCAGGTGTTCGTGCCGTCGCGGCTTTTCATCTACTACAACGAGCGCGATATCGAAGGTAGTATTGACTCGGACTCGGGCGCGATGATTCGCGATGGGATCAAGAGTGTGGCCAAACAGGGCGCCTGCCCGGAAGCGTTGTGGCCGTATGTGATTAGTAAGTTCAGGAGCAGGCCTTCTCCGAAATGCTATACCGAAGCGGGGAAGCATACGGCAGCGAGCTATCAACGGTTGATCCAGTCATTGTCACAGATGCAGGGTTGTCTGGCTTCAGGTTATCCTTTTGTCTTTGGCTTCACCGTCTATGAGAGCTTTGAATCAAATACAGTGGCGCGAACGGGGCACGCGCCGATGCCGAGTACGCGCGAGCGGGTGCTGGGCGGGCACGCGGTTTGCGCCATTGGATACGATGAAAGCAAGCGTTGGTTTATCTGCCGCAATAGCTGGGGAACGAGCTGGGGCATGCGCGGGTATTTCACGCTGCCTTATGATTACCTAACGAGTTCCGATCTGGCGGCGGATTTCTGGACCATTCGGGTGGTTAGCTAA
>QHBL01000088.1 GCA_003244125.1 Chthoniobacterales bacterium | reverse complement strand
GAGGGCGTGCTGGTGGCGGGTGATCGGCGCGCGACCGCAGGAAACACGGTCGTTTACGACCGCGCCGACAAGGTTCTCGAGATCGACCGTCACTCGATCATGGCCATTGCTGGAGTGCCGGCGACGGCGTGGGAAATGGCGCGCGTGCTCGAGCATTCATTTCAATATTTCCGACGCACGCAATTGCAGGAGATGAGTGTGGACGGCAAAGTGCGCGCGCTTTCCAAATTGTTGCGCGACAATTTCGGCTTCGTCATGCAGGGCGTCGGCGTGGTGGTGCCGATCTTCGCCACCTTTGACGCCAAAGTCTCGCCACCGGCGCGCCTCTATTTCTACGACGCCATGGGCGCGCAATTCGAAGCGGCAGATTTCGCCGCGACCGGCTCCGGCTCGCCCGCGGTGCGCGGCATTTTGTATTACGAAAATACCTGGGGCAAAAAGCCGCTCCATAAAATCGGTGAAGATGAAGCGGTCGTTGTCGCCTTGCGTGCGCTCGACACTGCGTCCGAAGCAGACACTGCCACCGGTGGCATCGATCGCCACGCCAAGATTTTCCCGCTGATGAAGGTCGTCTCGGCGCGCGGCATCACGACGTTACCGGAAGAGAAAATCGCGGAGCTCTTTCACAAACGGGTGGCATGATTGAGGAACCATACCGGTGGGTGGAGGCGATCGCGACGCGGCGCGATTACATCGAGACGCAGCTCTCTTCCGGGAGCCCGATCGTTGCTTTGCCCTACGCGGAAGGCATTCTCCTGTTCACCATCGGGGAGCAAAAGCTTTTCGAGATTTACGATCGCATTGCGCTTGGCGCGATTGGGCATCCCGGTGACATCGAGCGGCTGCGCCTGGCGGCGATCGAGCTGGCGAGCACGGAAGGATTCGCGCGCTCCGCCGCCGACGTGTCGCTGCGGCGGCTAGCCTATTACTCGCTCAGTCCGCTGATGAAAAACGGATTCGAGCAAATCTACGGTGCGCCTTTCCTGGCGCGGCTGCTCTTTGCCGAGATCGGTGCGACGCCGGAGGAAGATCTTGTTTTGCGGGTGGAATACGACGGCGCGATCGCACCGGGGAAAAACAGCAGCGGGCGTTTCGCTGTGCTGGCGCCGACGAAGAAAGCAGCGGAGCAGATGGAGCAATTCCTCGCTACGGAACATCGCGGTGAGGAATCGCTTGCCGATGCGCTGGAGCTGGCGTTCGACGGCTGGATGATGGGTCAACAGATCGTCGAGGAAGGAGCGGCGCTGCCAACGCGGCAAGAGATTCGCGCCAGGCGCAATGCCCGCGCGAGCGACGGCGTGATCGAAGCCGCCGTCCTTGATCGCAGCGCACGCTCGGCTCAGCAATATCGTGCGTTGGGCGAGACCGAGCTAGCGCCATTAAAGACGACGCGGGCATGACGAGACTGCGGCTCGACGCACGCATCACCGATACAATTGCATGGCTCGGGCTTGCGCTGCTCATCGCGTCGTTCGTCGTTCTCGTTTTACAACCGCAGCCTGCGCCCAGCGCACGCATCGAGCGACACAGACATGCCGAACCGTTCGCGCTGGTTGTTCTCGACCCAGGTCATGGCGGCGCGGATTCAGGAGCAATGGCAGGTGCAGTCTCGGAGAAAGATCTGACGCTCGACATCGCGCGCCGAGTGGAACGTCTCCTCGCCGCGCGCGGTGTGGCCACACTGATGACGCGCGTGGGAGACTCCTACGTCGCGCTGGCTGACCGTGCTGCGCTGGCCAACCGCGCTGAGGACGCGATCTTCATCAGCATTCATCTCAATGAAGGCGCGCGCCCCGGCGCCAGCGGTGTGGAGACGTATTTCGCTTCGCGTCAGACGGACGGACGGCCGCGGCTCGCGAGTTGGTTTCCGTTTTTGCAGTCGATGGAGGAGCCGAATGTGCAAAGCCAAAGCCTGGCCGGGTTCATCCAGCAGGAATTGGTTGGGCAAACTCACGCCAGCAATCGTGGCACGAAAGCGGAGCAGTTCTTTGTCCTGGCCAACGTGCGGCACCCAGCGGTGCTGGTGGAGGGCGGGTTTCTGACGAACAGGGATGACGTGACGAAACTTGGCGACGCCAATTATCGAGAACAATTGGGGACGGCGATCAGCTCCGGGATTTTCAAGTATCGGGAGACGTTGAAGCAGCGACCGGTCGAGCGTTGATCTGAAAATGGGGACGCTGAATAAGGCGAATACCTCGGCGTCAAAATGCTGATCATGAGATGGGCTGCTGGAATACTGAGCCTGGCACTGGCGCAGATCGCGTTCGCCGACAGCGCGATTCAACAGGCGCAGGAAGCGCTGAAGGAACAGGGCTACTATTACGGGCAGATCACGGGCGAGAAGAACGCGGACACGACTGCGGCCATTCGGCGTTTTCAGATTCGGAATGGTTTGCGGGTGACCGGCGAGTTGAATGATGAAACGCAGCGGGCGCTGAATTCGAACTCGTCTGCTCGCGTGGAAACGGCCACGCCGGCTCCGCCGCGAAATGCGCCACGTGAACAGGCGCAGGTGGGAGAGGAGCCACCGGCTAACGAGACGCAAGCGGCGGAGCCAGCGCCACCGCGCGTGCCGCGTTCGCAGCTGCCCGCAACAATCCGCCCGCGAGCGCCGCAGGCGGGAAGCGAGATTTTCGGTGACACTCCCTACGCTACGGCGCCGGCGCAGTTGCAACGCCAGGTGTTGCTCGGTGTGCAAACGAGTTTGCGTCGTCGCGGATTGTATCGTGGACAAATCGACGGTGTATTGGGCCCGGAGCTCGAAGTGGGTTTGCGCGAATACCAAGCGCGCCTCGGTCTTGAGCCGAGCGGCCGGCTCGATATGGATACGCTCGCCTCCCTCGGCCTTCTCCCCGGCCAGCACGCTCCACACACGCCGCGGCGCCGCGTCACGACCGAGCCGCCGGTGCGCGGTGAGTGGATTCACTGAGCGGCATTCCACCTTCCAGCGCGATCGTAGCCGTTTCGACGGACGCTAGGAGTTGTCAAAGCGCACCGATTGCAATTCCGCCGTGACGCTGCCGATAAAAATCTGGCCCTCCACTCGCAACAGAATGCGATCGTTGTCATCTGATACCCAAATACTGGCGCGCCGGAATTTCCGATGCGGCTCGAGTTCGTTCTTCTTGCCAATGCGCTGAAGTTGCAAGTCGAGCTTGATCGCGTTGTAGCTGCCGGCGCGGACTCGCACGCGCTCGCGGCCGCTCACCGTGAGGGTCGCGACGTAGGCGGAATTTGCCGGATAAACGGCGACGCGATAATTGCTGCGGTCGCGTAACGGCTGGCTGCGGATGTAGAGCAGAACGGAGTGGAGATCGTGCAAATTCTCCAGCGGGAACTCCTTCGTGCTCGGCTTGGGCGGATTACCTTCTATGCGTGTGCGACTGACGCCCGCCTCGGAAAATTCCAGCAATGTTTCGATGCGTTTTCCGCGCACCGTCTCGACCTGGTGTGTCTCGACCGCGCGCAATGTTTCCGCGTTTGCGGCGGAGCGATAGGTGATGTCGTATTTCCAAAGCATCCGCGCCAGCCCGATCGTGCGGCCGCGGCCTTCGAGGAAAAAGGCGTTGTCTTCGCCCCGATGAAAGTAAACATCCGCTGTGGCGGCCGTGATTCCGCTCCAGCCGAAAGCATAGGTGGCGTGGACTGGGCGCAGATCAGGAAAGTTTCCACGCGGCTCGGCCGTGAGCGTGCTCGCCCATTCCGGCGCAGCGCAAACTGAGCTGGCCAGGAACAATCCGCTCGTCGCGCTCGCAATTGCACACGAAAAGCTGCGGCGGGATCGGCGAGCGGGCATGATCACGAGATCACGTGACTGTAGCAGCGGTCCCTGACCGCCCCATTATTCCGCAATTGGTAGCGCATTATCGGCGGCACAGACCGCCGCTACAGTACACGCACGCCGGTCAGGGACTGCGTGCGTCTGGCCGGAGCGAGCTACGGCTTTTTCGGCGTGGTCGGGGGCGGTGAAGCGAGGTGAAGCGCACTCCCGGGCGAAGCTGATTTGCCCGCTGCGGGACTGGCCAGCGTCGCATCAGTATTAACATTGCTGACGCGGCCCGGCTTATTCAGGGCAGCGATGACGTCGCTCGTGAAATCGAAATTGTCGCGCGAATACATCAGTAGCGGCACGCCATTCAAACTCGGTCCCGATCTGTCGAAGACCAGATCCATGTTCTGGCTCTTGACCCGCTCCATCACGATGTCGGTGATCTCCTTCACGATGCCTTCGCGCATCCGCATCGCCTGCTCCTGCAATTGCCGTTCGCGCGTCTGCCGAAACTCAGTGATCTCGCGCTCCATGTTTTTCACGTTCGCGATCTTGTCGTCGCGATCCTTCGCCTTCTGCGTTTTGGCGTCAGGGCTGAGCGCGGGAGCTTCGAGCTGTTTGTTGAGATTGTTCACGTCCTCGAGCGCCTTCTTGTAAGCGTCCGCACGGTCATCAAACTCCTTCTTCGCTGCATCACGCGCGGCATTGATCTTCGCCTCGGCCTCCTTGGTTTTGCTGTATTCCTTGAACGCGCGGTTCATATCGACGGTGCCAATTTTGAGGCCTTGCGCCGACGCCGCCAGCGGCAGAGCGATGGCGAGAGCGAGCGCGAGAGAAAAAGTCTTCATAGGAGATGATTCAGGTTGGTTCGAGTGGCGTTAGACTGCCAGTGGTAGGTTCTGTTCAAAATTGATAGCCGACGTTGAAGTTAAACTTCCCACCGCCGTGTGTCCCAGCTTTTTCAATCGGAAAGCCGTAGTCGATTCGCAGCGGCCCCACTGGCAGATCGAGGCGAACGCCGAAGCCGACGTCAGAAGCGAGATTACTCGTGCTGAAATCGTAGGCGTCGCCTTCCACAAAACCGGTGTCGTAAAATAGCGCGCCACGAACCTTTTCGATAATCGGAAAAGTGTACTCGACCGTTGCGCGCGCGAGCGTTTTACCGCCCAAAGGTTCACCATGCGCGTCCTTCGGCCCGACGTCACGGAAGTCGAAGCCGCGCAGGTTATTCGCGCCGCCAAGGAAAAGCCGATCGTAAATGCGGACGCGGCTTCCCTCGCCCCAATTGTCCACCACGGCGGCCTCGGCATTGATGAGCAGAATGGTATCGCCCGGGAGCAGAAAATATTTGGAACCCTCGAGATCGAAACCGTAAATCTGTTCCGTCCCGCCGAGAACTCCGCCAGCCACATAAGTCGTCAGCGACATCCGTTCGCCGTGCCTCGTTAGGAATGAACTATCGCGCCGGTCCCACACCAGGCTGCCGCTGACCTGGCTCTTGGTCGAGCTGCCTTCCTCGGCCAGAATATCGGGCGTCACACCCAGCACCACATTGTAGATGTCGTAATCCTGGAGCGAATAGCCAAGCGTGCCGTAAAGGTATGGCCGCAGCGGCTTGCGCAATTCGAGCGAGAGTCCGTAGCTGCGTTGATCGTAGAGATTACTCAGGAACGTCGCCTCGTGATAAAAGATCGTGCCTCCCAGCGAAAGCGGGCGGTCGAGGAACCACGGCTCAACTAACGACACTTCCGCATCCTTGCGCTCGGTCCCGCCCTGTAATCGAATCCGGAATTTCTGCCCTCCACCGGTGAAATTCGGCCAGTTCGTGATATCGAAATTGCCCTGCGTCAGCTCGACGAATCCGAGCAGGCTGTCCACCGTGCTGAAGCCGGCGCCGAAGTTGAGTGAGCCCGTCCGTTTTTCCTCCACCTGAATCTCCAGGTCCTTGCGGCCTTCGACTCCGGTATCGACAGGGTAGGCCTCCACCTTGGAAAAATATCCAAGGTTCTCCAGGCGCTTCTTGCTCGTGTCCACCCGCACGGTGTTAAAAACGTCACCCGGCGTGATGAGCACTTCGCGGCGGATCACCTTGTCTTTCGTCCGCGTGTTGCCCACGATGCTGATCCGCTCGACGAAGGCGCGCTCCCCTTCCTTGATCCGGTAAGTTAGATCAATGCTGCCGCCGCGCGCCGGCGCACTTTCCGGGATGACATCGGTATCGACATAGCCGCCGGCGCCGTAAGCGTCGGCGATGGCTTTGGCGTCCTCGCGGATCGCTTTCGGCGAATAAACACTCCCCTCCTTCACTTTCAGCAGCGCCTTGATTTTCTCCTCCGTCGTATTTTCAAAGCCGACCGCGGAAATCCTGCCCACGTGGTACTGCGCGCCCTCGTCCACCACCACCACGATGTGCAACCTGCCAGTTGCGCTTCGCTCCTTCCGCACCTCACGCACCTGCATGTCGACGAAGCCGTGGTTTTGGTAATACTCGCGCACACTTTGCAAATCCTGTTGCAGCTGCGCTTCATCGAGCCGCCCCGATTTATCGATGAATCCGATGATGCTCCTTTTCTTCGTCTTCATCTGCTTGCGCAGCGCCCGCGCCGAAATGTGGGCGTTGCCCTCGAAATCGATGAGGCTGATCGCTCCCTGCGGCCCTTCCGTGATGGTGTAAACCGCGCGTGAGGTCGCGCGCTTGGGGTCGATCGCTTCCACCCGCAACTTCACATCCACGTCGGTAAACCCGTGCGCCTGGTAGGTATCGAAAATTTTCTGCCGCCCTTTCTCCAGGTCTTCTTCGTGCACCGGGGTGTTGAGTTTTATCCCGAGCGCTTTGCGCAGCCGTTTCGCGCTCATCCGCGTGGCGCCATCGATTTCGATCTCGGTCAAAATCGAACGCGTCTGGATGGCGACGATGACGCGAAGCCCGTCGCCCTGCGGTTCACCAAAAATGCGCACGTTCTCCGCCGCGCCGGTACTGAAGAGATTGCGGATGTCTTCCTCCGCCACGATTTCTGAGTAAGGCTGGCCCACCTTCGTTCGCAATTGCGCCAGCACGCGCTCACGGCTGATCGTGACCGGCCCGATGTACTGCACATCGATGGAGCGCACGATGGGCGGTCCCTGACGCTGCTGCTCGTTCGCTTCGGGCGGCGATTGCGCCCGCAGCGCCGAAACGCAGGGCGCGCTCGCGACTGCCAGCCCGAGTAAAATTCTTAGGCAGCAGCGGCGTAGCGAGAAAAAAGGCATATCGGAGAAGTCACACCGCTGCGGGAAAGCGGTATTAGTTGAGTGCGGAGGCGATTATCGTCAAGCTGCAATTGCTTGCAAGCGCGCTGCGCTACATCAATTCAGCAGCTCGTACCAATTATTGCGTCGCTTCGGCTCATAACCCGCGTCGCGAATAAGCGATTCAATCTGGGCGGCATTCAATCGAAATGTCGTCCCGGCGCTGCTCACGACGTTTTCCTCCATCATCACGCTGCCGAAATCGTTCGCGCCAAATTTTAACGCCACCTGCCCGATCTGCGGGCCCTGCGTCACCCACGAGCTCTGGATGTTTTCGATGTTATCCAAAAAGATCCGCGCCAGCGCCTGCATCCGCAGATATTCCGCCACGCCGGTTTTCTGTTTCACTTTCAGCACCGTGTTCTCCGGCTGAAACGTCCAGCAAATGAACGCGGTGAAGCCGCCGCTCCGGTCCTGCTGTTCGCGAATGCGCGCCAGATGCTCGATTCGCTCCTCCACCGTTTCGACGTGGCCGAACATCATCGTCGCGCTCGATTTCAACCCCAGCTCGTGCGCGATCTGCATCACTTCGAGCCAGCCATCGCTGTCGCATTTTAACGGCGAGATTCTTTTGCGCACACGATCAACCAGAATCTCGCCCCCACCGCCGGGAATCGACCCCAGCCCAGCTTCCTTGAATCGCGCCAGCACCTCGCGCAACGGCATGCCGAAGACTTCCGCGAAATGCTGAAACTCCGGCGGACTGAACCCGTGAATATTGATGTGCGGATAGTTCGCCCGGATGTGTTGCAACAGGTCGATGTACCAATCGAAGCGGAGCTTCGGATGATGCCCGCCCTGCATCAGAAT
>QHBL01000230.1 GCA_003244125.1 Chthoniobacterales bacterium | reverse complement strand
CAAATCCTTTCAGGCCCAGTCTTCACTTCCACTGCGCGAAGACAGCAAGCGACCGCCGCATGCGCGAAGAAACCACACCCACACGCTCGCAATACAAAGCCGTCTGGAGCTCGCTCTCCGACACGCTCGACCGCGCCAAGATGCACGTCATCGGCTCGAAGGAAGAGAGCGACTTTGAAAAAACCGGCCGCGAGACTTTACAGATTCTGGAAGAAACGGTGGGGATTTTTCCGGGCGATATCGTTCTGGAAATCGGTTGCGGCATCGGGCGGGTCGGTGCGCTGGTTGCGCCGCGCTGCTCGCGCTTNNCCGCGGAACGGCTGCGCGGGTTTACAAATATCGACCTGCGAGAAACCAACGGCTACAATCTCGACGGCATCGCGCCGGAGTCAGTGACGGTTGTTTATTGCACGGTCGTGTTCATGCACCTGGAAAGCTGGGACCGTTACTCCTATATAATGGAAGCCATGCGTGTGCTGCGGCCCGGCGGCAGAATCTATGTCGATAACGCCAACCTCTGCTCCGAAGGCGGCTGGAAAGTTTTCGAAGCGCACCGCGCCTTCCCGCCGCAACAACGCCCGCCACACATCACCCAATGCTCGACGCCGCAGGAAATCGAGACTTATCTGACACGCGCCGGATTCCGCGACGTGAAACTGCGCACGACCGATGATTTCGTCCGCGCCTGGGCAGTAAAACCGGCGACGATTAACGATTAACAATTAACGATTAACGCGCGCAGCGCCCGTGAAGTTCATCAACCTGACCCGCCGCACCGAGATCGGCGCCAACTCCTACTACCTCGAAGCCGCCGGCGCGCGCGTCATCCTCGATTGCGGGATGCATCCCAAGGAAGAAGGCGAGAACGCGTTGCCGAATTGGAAGCCGATCGATGGCCGCAACATCGACGCCATTCTCATCACTCACGCGCATCAGGACCACATCGGCACGTTGCCTGTGCTGATGCGCCGGCAGCCGAACGCGCGCGTTTTCATGCCGGAAGCGACGGGCGAAATCGGGAGCGCGTTACTGCACAACTCCGTCAACGTCATGACGCGTCAGCGCGAAGAACTCGGCACCACGCTTTACCCGCTTTTCACTCATCGGGAGACCGAACGCGCGACCGATCTGTGGCATCGCTGCGCTTATCGCCAGCCTTACGCTGCCAGCGGCGATCGCGCCGGCGCCGAGGGCGCTCTTAGTTTCGAATACTGGGACGCTGGTCACGTGCTCGGCTCTTCCGGCATTCTCCTGCGCGCGGAGGGCCGCACGGTTTTTTACACCGGCGACGTCAACTTCGATCCGCAGACGCTCATGCTGGCGGGCGTTTTTCCAGAGAGCGGAATCGATGTGCTCATCACCGAATGCACCCGCGGCGACACGCCGATGCCGGCGGGCTGGTCGCGCGAGTCGGAAGAAAAACGCCTGGCTGTGGCCATCGACGAGACATTCCGCCGGGGCGGATGCGTGCTCATCCCGGTCTTCGCGCTTGGCAAAACGCAGGAAGCGCTCGGCATGCTCTGGAAATTCCGCCGCGACAAATTGCTCGGCGATTTTCCCGTCTACATCGGCGGGCTGAGCTCCAAGCTCACGGAGATTTACGATCGCCGCAGCAATCAATCGCGCCGGCAGCTCCCGCGTCTGCAATTGCTCCAGGAGGTCGCGCCATTTGTCTTGAATGGCCAAACCATCGGCGAAGCGCCCGCGCGGCCCGGTCGCGTTTACGCGCTCTCCAGCGGGATGATGACGGAGAAGACCCTCTCGAACATTGTCGCGCGTCGCGTCCTCGAGAACCCGCTGCATTCCGTGCTCTTCGTCGGTTACGCCGATCCGCAATCACCCGGCGGCGTTCTGCAATCGGCGAAGCCGGGTGATTCCATCCAGCTCGACAAAGACGAGCCGGCGCAAACGGTGCGCTGTCACATCGAGAAATTCCAGTTCAGCGCGCACGCCTCGCGCGAGTCGCTCATGAGCTACGCGCTCAAGCTCGCGCCCAAAACCATCGTGCTCGTGCATGGCGATCCTCCCGCGGTGGAGTGGATGCGCGCGCAGCTCGCCGCGCAATTGCCGCAGAGTAAGGTGATCGTGCCGACTCCAGGGGTGGAGTTGGAATTGTGAATAGTGACTGGTGATCGGTGAATTGAATCCATTCACGTGTCACTAGTCACCATTCACCTTCGTGAAACTCGCCAGCTGGAACATCAACTCACTGCGCAAACGCCAGGACCGCTTGCTCGAGTGGCTCGCTGAAAAGCCATACGACGTCGTCTGTTTGCAGGAGACAAAATGCAGCGATGATCAGTTCCCCGAAATGTCGCTGGCGGCGGCCGGTTACCGCGCGGTCTTTCACGGGCAGAAATCGTATAACGGCGTAGCGATTCTCGCGCGCGGCGAGCTGCTCGGTGCGCAGCCGTCATTGTGCGATAAAGTGATCGACGATCAGGCGCGCGTCATCGCCGCAACGTTCCGACGCCTGCGCATTTTTTGCATCTACGCGCCGAATGGCCAGGCCGTGGGCTTACCCGCGTTCGCTTACAAATTGCAATGGTTCGCGCGGCTGCGCGATTGCGTGTCGCGTGCGCGGAAAACATTCACCGACGTCATCATCTGCGGCGATTTCAACGTCGCGCCCGAAGACCGCGACGTGCACGATCCGGCGTTATGGGAGGGCGCGATCATGTGCTCGCAAGCGGAGCGGGGCGCTTTCGCCGCCCTGGAAGAGCTCGGCCTGCGCGACACCTTGCGCATTCATCGTCCGGAGCCTGGACTCTTCACCTGGTGGGATTACCGCATGCTCGCCTTTCCGAAGAATCGCGGGCTGCGCATCGACGGAATTCTCGCCAGCAACGAGCTCGCGGCACGCTGCGTCGCCGCCGGCATTGATCGCGACATGCGCAAAGGGAAAGATCCGTCGGACCACGCGCCGATCTGGGCGGAGTTTGGGGATGTGACTAGTGACTAGTGACTAGTGAATGGAGTTCTATTCACCAGTCACTGTTCACCCTTTCAAAAACTGACCCGCCGACGCATCAATAGGACGTGAGCGCCGCCCTCCGCGTCACCAACCCACCCGCAACGCCGCTCATGATCTGGGACGGCGATTGCCACTTTTGCCGTGGCTGGGTTGAACGGTGGCGCGCGCAGACCGGGGATCGCGTCGACTACGAACCATCGCAACTGGCCGACGCGCGGTTTCCGGAAATCGATCCGGCGGAATTTAGCCGCGCCGTTATTCTCGTTCTGCCGAGTGGCGAAGCGTTTCGCGGCGCTGAAGCCGTCTTTCGCTCGCTCAGTTTCGCGCCGCGCCGCGGCTGGCTTCTGCGCGCTTATCAGAACGTTCCCGGTATCGCGCCCGTTTCCGATGCCGCTTACCGATTCATTGCGAAGCGGCGTCAGCTCGCATCCGCAGTGACTCGCGTGCTCTGGGGCCGTGATGTTTCGCAACCGAGCTACGCCACCACGCGCCGCATTTTTTTGCGCGCGCTCGGGCTCATTTACCTCATCGCCTTCATCTCGCTTTGGCTGCAAATCGACGGGCTCATCGGCGAACACGGCATTCTCCCGGCGCGCGATTTCTTTTCCGCTATTCGGGCCGAGTACGGCCCGCGCGCCATCGCCGCCCTGCCAAGTCTCTGCTGGTTCGGCGCCTCGAACCTTGCCCTTCACGCCCTGTGCCTCTCCGGCGTGGTCGCTTCCGCCGCGCTCATCATCGGCTTTCTTCCAATCCCCGCGCTCCTTGTTTGCTTCGCGAGCTATCTCTCACTCACCACCGTCGGCCAGACGTTTCTCAGTTTTCAATGGGACAT
>QHBL01000360.1 GCA_003244125.1 Chthoniobacterales bacterium | reverse complement strand
GACGATATCCGCTGAACGGTGCGGCGGACAAGCCTCATGGGGTTCGTGTTGGCTAACGCGCTTTCCAGACCTCAAGCAGCGCTTCTCTTATTTGATGAACGAACGATCAAATAAGATGACTCGTTCGCGAGGTGAGATGAATCGTTCTGCTGTTTGCTGAACGGTTCTCAAGGTTAGATGAATCATTCTGCCAAGCTAATTCGGACTGGCGCACCGGCCTGGCACTGAACCTTCTCGATAACCTGCTGCTGGTGAGTTTGCCCTGGCCAAACGTGACGTTTTATGTGGCGCCTGCTCCTGTTCGGCCTGGCGGTAGGATTGATGGAATTGCTCGCGGACGCATGGCTGGTGGATCATACGCGCACGCGCGACTATTCGATTGGCGGCGGGCCGATGATCTGGCGTTCGCCAATGTGGATGCGGCTGGCGTGGGAAGTTGGTGGCAGTGCAATTCGGCTATATCGGTCTGCGCTTATCGAAGCGCTTTGGCCGCGGCGGTCTGCTAATAGTTGCGCTGCTTGGAGCTATCAACATTCCTTTCTATGAGCAAATGGCGCGCAAGATTCATTGGGGGTAATACCGCGCCA
Source organism: Chthoniobacterales bacterium (assembly GCA_003244125.1). Next base: position 3,696 of record QHBL01000360.1, on the reverse strand, counting down.
CGCCCATGCTCTTCACCACGCCTTTATGCATCATTGTCCGCGGATTCGGGATTGCGGGATTCGGTGCAGTCCGAGAACTGCGGTCGGTCTCCAGTCAGGCAGCTGTGAGGGCTTTGAAGTCGATCGGGACTTTGCGCAGACGCTTTCCGGTTGCGCTGAAAACAGCGTTAGTGATCGCGGGGATGATCGGGGGGACGGGAGGCGAGGCGGAAATGATGGGTGGTTTTCTCCTGAGAGAAACCCATCGCCTTTTCTCCGCGTTGGTTCATGGCGGTGTGCTCGCTCATCATCGGGCAACCGGCCATCGATGAATCCTTGTCGTTCGGTTGTTGTGCGTCGGCCGCAGCAATGCTCCCGGCAATTATTGCGGTCGCTAATGTGAACTTCATTTGTTCCTTCCGTTCTTGTTTCTTGCTGTCGTAGTAAATGGGGCGCGCAAGCTCGGGCTGGTCGGCTCGATATTGAGCCCCTCGAATAAACGCGCTCGGCGGTGCGGTGGAGTTTTCGCCAGACGCGCGTCCCAATCGTTTAAAGTCACCCGAAGCTCATCGCGCAAAGCGATCAGATCGCGCAAACGTTGTTCGATAATGTCCAGCTTCTTCGTCGCCAATTCCCGCACCCGCCGGCAAGGAGCACCACCGCCGTCTCGAATGCGCAAGATCTCTGTTAACTCGTCGAGACTAAAGCCGATCGCGAGTGAGCGCCGGATAAGGCGCACGCGCTGGAGCGTTTCGAGGGGGTAACTCCTGTAACCATTTGCCCGGCGCGGCGGACGTTTGATCACACCCTTCGCTTCATAATGCCGCAGCGTATCAGTGCTCACACCAGCCTGTCGCGCCAGCTCTCCCGCGCTTAGCCACTTCTCCTCACTCTGGTCAATCACACATCGACTCTACGCTCCCGCACTCGTTCCAGGGTCAAGAGTTTTTTCCATCCCCGCCCAGGTTTCCCTACCAGCAACGCGGCGGAGCATCAGTCCAGTGATGATGAGCCAGATGGATTGAGTGAAGGTGACGATGCCGAAGCCGTGTGCGTCCAGATGGAGCAATCCTGTGAGTCGTGTGGAAAGGATGGCCAGACTCATCACGGTTCCATAAAGGCCGAGTGCTTTTGAAAACCGGGTTCGGACCATTAGGAAGGACCACAGCAGGATCGCTACGCAGGAGGCGAAGGTAAAGACATCGGCAAAAGCCTGGTTGAGTCGAAAAGTATAATCGAGAAACAAGCGGCGGCTGTCGGTTAAAGGATCTCCTGCGATCAGTTGGCGAACTACGCTGGGCGCGACGAACCCGCTCATGCTTGCAGCGATCATGATGGCGATAAGAGCAAAGCCGTAAATGACCAGCGCGAGTAGGGAAAGCCTCGCCGAGGAATCCAGCTGGCGTGCCAAGGCGAGCGCGCCCACGAAGGTGAGCGGGAGACTTGCTATCGCCAGAGCATGCACTCCGCGGGTGAGCCATTCGAGCGTTTCCATTTCCTGCCGCGACATCAACCCATGATGAGCGGTAGGATGCAGACTCATTGTAATAATGCCCGCAGTCGCTCCTATCATTAGCGCCAGCCCGCCTAACCGGTTATCTTTCATACCTCATGGTCGCGCCTCTTTCCTAACGATGTCTAGCACGCGTCTGCTCCGATTCCGCACACTCTCTACCTACCATGTCCGGTAACTCAGCCCGGCCGTCGAAAAAGATAGATCGCCGCGTTACGCGGACACGTGATCGCCTTGGCGACGCCCTGGTGGCACTGTTGCTCGAGAAGCCCTTCGAAAACATCACCGTGCAGGAGGTTCTAGACCGGGCGCACATCAGTCGATCCACCTTTTATGCCCATTACCGCGATAAGAACGACCTCTTCCTAAGTGACGTAGATGAATTCTTCCAAGGTATGGCAACCCTGCTGGATCGAAGCCACGATGAGTCCACCCGCGTCGTGCCGGTGGCAGAATTCTTCAGCCACGTCGCTGAAGTGCGGGAGTTTTACCAGCGATTAATTGAAACAGGAAAGGTTCACGACATGCGCGAACTGGGCGAAGCGCATTTCGCCCGTGGAATTGAGGGCCGTCTTGCCCGCCAACCGCGTGGGCGCGCTTTGACAACTCAGCGCCGCGCGCTCCTGGCGCACGGCTTTGCCGGCGCGTTGTTCTCTCAGCTTTCGTGGTGGCTCAGCCACATCACCGAGCTCTCGGCCTCCGAGATGGACGAACAGTTCCATGAGATGGTCGCGAGCAGTGTGCCCAGCGATGCACACTCGCGGAGACCGGACTTAAAACCCACTCCAACGAACCGTAACTCCGGCCACGTCAGCCGCGACTAGAGCGCTCCAGAATCGTAAGCCTGTTCGCCGTGGAGCGACGCGTCGAGTCCCAAGTCTTCGTCCGCTTCAGAAACTTTCACCGTCGCGAGCACGTTAATTAGCGCCAGCATCACGTAGGTGAATAGGAAGGCATACAGTGACGCGCCGAGCACGGCGACGCATTGCACAACGAAAAAATGCGTTCCGCCGGCAAGCAGACCGTCCGCGCCCGCGGCATTCATCGCTTTCGAGGCAAAGACGCCCAGTAGGATCACCCCAAGACCTCCACCGATTCCGTGCACGCCCCAGACATCGAGCGCGTCATCCCAGCCGATCTTGTTCTTCAAATGGACCGCGAGATAGCAAACTAAACCCGCCGCGATACCGATGATGGCAGCGGAGGGTAACGAAACATAACCCGCCGCCGGCGTTATCGTCGCCAGACCGGCGACCGCGCCCGTAAGCAGTCCCACGAACTTTGGCTTACGTTGCACCGACCATTCCACCACCAGCCAGGCGATGGCAGCGAAGGACGCCGCGACGTCGGTATTCAGAAACGCCAGACCGGTTATGGCGTTCACATCCAATTCGCTCCCGGCGTTAAAACCATACCATCCAAACCAAAGAAGGCCGGTGCCGATGGCGATAAGCGGAATGCTGTTCGGGGGCGATTCGCGATCACGGCGTCGACCGACGTAAATGACCGAAGCGAGTGCGGCAAAGCCGGCGATGGCATGCACCACAATGCCGCCGGCAAAATCAAGCACGCCCAAGCGCGCAAGCAGACCGCCGCCCCAGACCATGTGAGCGAACGGGTAGTAAACCAAAAGTTGCCAGAGGATGAGAAAGGCAAGGTAAGCCTTGAAGGTTACCCGATTCACGAAGGCGCCCGTGATGAGCGCGGGAGTGATGATGGCGAACATCATCTGGTAAGCCATGAAGACGAACTCGGGGAGCTTATGATTACCGGCAAAAGGCGAATTCAAATTCACTCCGTGCATGAAAGCTTTGTCGAGATTGCCGATGAGTCCTCCCATGGCGTCGCCGCTGAAGGAAAGAGAGTAACCGCAGATGAACCACATGATGGTGGTGATGCCCATGGAAACGAAACTTTGAATCATGATTCCGAGAATGTTTCGCCTGCCGGCGAGTCCGCCGTAGAAGAAAGCCAGGCCGGGCGTCATCAGCATGACGAGGCTAGTGGCGAGTAGCATGAAGCCGGTAGTTCCTGTGTCGAACATAGGTGTGGTGTTTTCGATTCCGACGTTTATAAGCTTTGCGGTTTTATTCCAAGCAAAGTTTTCTGGTGAACGAGTGCTCTGAAATTTCAAGCTCCGGATGAATACAATTAGGAAACCAGGAACGCAGGAAAATATCGTTTTCGGATTGTGCCCTTCATCA
>QHBL01000234.1 GCA_003244125.1 Chthoniobacterales bacterium | reverse complement strand
CCCCCGCAACGATGCGGCGCACGCGACCGTCTCGTTTTTGTCCGGCATTTTCAGCTCCGGCAGCGGGACGACTTCAAGACGGCCGACGAGATTGATCGCATCGTCCGCGACCAGGCCGCGTTTGGCTGCGGCAATCGTGACGGTGAAATCGGCCATGACGCAATCGGGATCGGTTTGGCCGGTGTCGGCATCGAGACCGCTGGCAAGATCGACGGCAAAGACATAGGCATCGTCACGGCGACGGAGGCGATTGATTTCGCGCGCGAGCTTCGCGATTGGATCGCGCAGCGGCGGCTTCGAACCGAGGCCGAGCAGGCCATCGAGAATAACTAACGAGGTCTGAGCATTGCTCGCAGGCTCGGGCGCAGCGCTTTCGCGAAACTCCGTGATTTTCTTGCGCAGCAATTCGGCGCACTGAGCTTCAGGGTAGGCGAGGCAAACGTCCGTTTGCCACCCGGCGCGCTTCAGATGAGCGGCCGCGACGAGAGCATCTCCGCCGTTGTTGCCTTTGCCGGCGAAGACGAGGCAGCGGCCCGGTTTTGGGAAAAATTGTTGGACGAAGCGCGCGATGCCCGCGCCGGCAACGTCCATCAAAGCTTCCGCGGAAATGCCGCGAGCAAAGGCGGCGCTTTCGGCCTGGCGCATTTCACCCGAGCTAACTACGGGGGATGGGCCGTCGGCGATGGTCGCTACAGAAGCAGGGTTCACTGATCGTCGTCCGAAGTTGTCTTTTTCTTGGTCGTCGTTTTCTTCTTCGTCGACTTTTTCTTCTTCGATGATTTCGAGCTACGGTGATGGGTGGGACCGGCCTCGCGAATGTAACGCTGATCGAGGAATGGCTGCGCGCCGACGTTGACCCGAGAGGAACGATTGGTGGAGCTCGTGCGCGCTTCGAGTGCCGGGCGATTGAGAATGCCGCGGGCGATATTCTGCGCCAGCTGCTGCCGGTAAGTCGGAATCTTGGCGAAGGTGGCCTCGGTCTGGTTGGTTAGAAATCCGCATTCCACCAGCACGGCGGGAATGTTCGTGCGCCGCAGCACGAAATAACCGCGGCGACGCACTCCGCGATTCTCCGTGCCAGCGCCGCGCACGACGGCGCTCTGGATGCTGCCAGCGAGAGGCGCGCTCTCGGTGCTGTAAAAATAAGTTTCGATGCCGTTCGCTCCGCTGCGGGGAGCGGAGTTGAAGTGAACGCAGACGAAAACGGCATTGCGTTGCGCGTTGGCGATGGCTACGCGCGTGCCGAGCGGAACGAAGACATCGCTATCGCGCGTCATGACCACGCGATAGCCGGCGTCCTGGAGAATCTTTTTCAGGCGCAGCGAAACATCGAGAGTCATCACTTTCTCCGGCACGAGCTGGCCTGGAATGCCGCCGCGGTCGAAGCCACCGTGGCCGGCATCGATTACGACGGTGGTGAAACGCGTTTGAGCGCGCGCCGCGACGGCGGTCATGAACAAAAGGAGGGCGAGGAACCTAACGAGTCGCAGCATGATTGAGATAACTCAATCGCCTGGCGGCTTGGCGCCGGGACGGGTGGAGAGTTTCGGGACCGATTTCTGTACGGCCCGGGCCGCGGCCGTTTCCGTCATGCCGCCAGCGACTCCGACGTCGCCATTGGCGGTGCGGACGAAATGCGGCCGCGTTTTTGTTTCCAGAATGATGGAACGGGAGAGCATCTGTCCGTCCAACCCGACGGTGGCATAAGACCAGGTGCGCGGCGCCGAGCAATGCAGCACGTGCAAGCGGTTCTCGCGATCGATCTCCGCATGCGGTTCGTCGAAAGCGATGATGCGGCCGAGCGAGTAGGTGGCGTAAACGACATTGCGTGTCTCATCTTCGACTCGGACGTAAAGCGAAGTGTGATCGGAAAAACGGTTGGAGAGGAGCGAGTAGGTGCGCGCGTCGCCATCCGCGCCGGTCGCCGCGGGAACGCCCACGGTTTGTTTCCAGATGGCACGCGCGTTGGTGATCTCCACCACTTTGGTCGGCGAATAGAAGTAGCGGCTCAGATCGGCGAAGTGGACGTGAGCGCGCACATGATAGGGACCGAATTCCTGAATCGGGAAAATGGCGGAGAGATTCACTTTTTGCGTAACGGTCTTACCGCTCTCGATGTGCAGCGGCGGAGTATCGGGCAACGTGCCGGCGCCGATCGACTGGCCGTCGTTGCCGGTAATCTCGAAGCCAAACCAGTGTTCGCCGGCATCGTCGCGCAGATCGATGTCACGGCCGGCGCGATTGGTGATGGAGACGGTCGCGGTCAAAGGTTCGTAAGCGATGTATTGCAGGCGGCTGAACTTGAGTTGCACTCCAATCTGAGCATTGGCCGCACCAGCCAACACGAAGGAGGCGAGAAAAACGGCCGCGATTTTCATGAGCCGGGAAAATAACGCATGTGCGGCGGACGACAATGCGATCACGTTACCGGTCATGCCAAGCGTGCTTCCGGTCATCCCCGTCGGCGCGGAGGGATCCCGTTGCGGTACGCTTTGACGTAGCTTCCGCGGGATCCCTCGACTCCGCTCGGCATGACGGGCTTATGCCGTCTGCCGCCGCCACTCGGGGAGCGCGCTGCGTTGATTTTGCTCGAGAGCGTCGGCCAGCATCCGGTCCCAGCGACCTCGCAGCGTCTCTCTCTCGGTCATCATGGCGCGATCGTAAGCGAACTCGATCTCACCCCAGCTGACCATTTCCACCAAGGCCGGAAAGCCGTCCACGCCCGCTGTCTCAGCGTGGATGATCGCGCCGCCGCGCAAATACACTGTGCCGACTCGACTGCCGCGCACGACCTGGAGCGCGCCGCTGCGCTGAGCGAGGCAGCACATTTGCACGACATCGACGACGTGAAACCAATCCGGCGCGTCCCAGCGCATCCGCACCGCGCGCTCAATGTTGGCGATGAGCCGGTCGCCATCGATTGGTTCTGGAAAAATCTTTGAGCCGGCGATCTCGATGCGCACCTGCATCGCGGTGTAAGGCGGGAGAAAAAGCGTTTGCAGGCCTGGCAATGTTTCGCTCAAGAGCGCGCCGAGAGCGAAGCCGTCGAGGCCGGCGCCGTCGAGCTGCGTGAGCAAAATGCGCGGACGCGCTGCCGGGTCACGGCGGAGCCAGACCAGCGTCTCGCTTTCACTGGCAGTGTGGGCGCTGTCGTAACCGGTGAACTCTTTCACCAGTCGCACCAATTGACGGCCGATTTCGGCGTCGCCGTGGACGATGAGCAGCTGCGTCACGGGGCGGCGGCAGCAGGCGCGTCGTTGACCAGGCGCGCTGGATCGGCCCGCACCGTTTGTAATTTGTCGTTGTAATAAACGCGAATGAGGTAACCGAGATAACGCCGCCGCGCGGCTTCCGGTTGCGCCGCTGCCTGCGGCGAAGGCTCAGCGCGTTTGCGCGAACGTGCCGAGCCTTTCCCCGGCGTGATGGCAGCGGCGGCAGCCGAGATCGCTGCTTCGGAAGTGACGGAGTGCGTTTTCGAGCGGCGATAGGAGACGACCAGCGTCTCCGTGTCGGTATCGGACCAATCGTGAGTGGGACTGAGCCATTCCGAACTGGTATCAGCGTCGGTCAGCACCACCTTGCCGTCCTCAGCCATGTCATAGAGAAAGACGTTGATGCGCAGCTTGCCGACTTCGTAGGAAACGCCGGGCCGTTTTCGCACCGCGATACTGAGGCGCAGGTTCGTGTCCGCGTCCGGGTCGGGCACGGGATCGACCTTCACTTCAGCGACGCCAAAGACGGAACCTTCCGGGATGCCTTCAGCGTCGATTGGTTTACCGGCGGCATCGGTGGAGGCAGACGGAGGCGCGGCGGCGGGAGCACCGGTGCGCAATTTATTTTCCGCCAATTCAAAGAGCGGACCGGCCGAGGGACCGATCTCGTGGATCTTCTGCCACGTCTCGTTAGCTCGGTCGAAGAGTTGGATCGATTCGTAAATGGTGGCGAGCTCGGCCAGGACGCTGGCATTCCGCGCATCGCGCTGTGACGCTTCCTGAAGGCGGGCCAGAGCGTTGGCCGTGTCGCCGCGTTCGCGCAAGGCGGTGGCTTCCTGGAGGAGGCGATCGGACGCGGAAAGCGCGGCGGAGCTTGCTGGCGCGGGCGGCGCACTTGCCGCCGTGGGCGCGGCGGATGCGCGCGGCGCCGGAGTCACCTGAGCGTGGACATTGACGGGGGCAGCGGCGCGGGCGGCGGCACGTTGCGCGCGCAGCCTCCCGCCCGCGTGAATGAGAGCGGCGAGGATTTCGACACCGGCAAAGGCGAGGATGCACCAGAGCGCGATGGTATAGGTGCGGTCGCCGACAGGAGCAGGGGGAGAAGAGGCGGGCTCTGGCATCTCTACACTTTTCGTCAGTTCCTGCACTTTCTGTAAATGAGGCCGGGCGCGGGTGTCAATCTTTCTGAGTGTTCGAAACGCCGCGGGCTGTTTGCTACCGGCGCTCCGCAGAATGCTTCGCTGAGTGAACAAAGCCGCCGTTAGCGCGAGATGTCCGATTGCGCGAGCAGACGGAAGCCTTCGCCGAGCAACACCGACGTGGCGCAGTCAGCGTCGTCCACATAGAGGGCGAGCGCGGCGCGACCTTTTGGCCGAACGAGGAGCGGATAACTGAAGTGCACATTCACTTCCGCCATCAACAGCGCCGCCAGCAGCTTCACGAACTGCGTCGCCACTTCGCGCAACTCCACCACCATCAGGTCGCAGGTGCCGAAGGCGATGTTATGTTCGCGAAACAAGTCCTCCACGCCTTCGGGATCGCTCACGATGAGACGGGCGATCGCGGAATCGGTCGATTCGGTAATACTCATTGCCACCACGTGAATGGCGTGAGCGTTGAGCAGCTTCACGATTTCGAGCAAGGCGCCCACTTTATTCGGCAAAAAGACCGAGAACTGGCGCACGAGCGCGCCGCCGAGCTTCGAAGTCGTTTCCGGTAATTCCACAGCCATGATGCAACCCTCGCCGCGGAACGTGACGCAACTGAGCGGGAGGCGGAATATGTCACGAACCCTCGGTTTTTCGCAACGGGAATCTGTAGCCGTCGCCGTGACAAGCGCTTCGCTCGGCATTCCTGCCGCACCACCACGCGCACCGCTTCACACAGCGAAGCGGCGACAGCTATCCGCGCACGAGCTGGCGCACGAGATCTTCGAGCGCGACGATCCCGATGAATTTCTGGCGCGAATCAAACACGGCCGCAAGACCGAGACGGGCCGCACGGAGACGACGCACAACTCGGTAGGCCGATTCGTGCTCGGACGCGGAGATGATGCGGCGCATGTAATCGCGCAGCCGGCGCGGCGGTGAAGCGTCGACGAGAAGGTCGAAGACGTTGACCAGACCGATTGGCCGTGTTTTCTCGACCACCGGAAAGCGATCGATGCCGCGCTGCTCACTTAATCGCAAAACTTTTCCCGGCTCTTCCTCGGGCGTGATGGACACCGTTTTCTCCAGCGGAATCATGACGTCGCGCACCTTGATGGAAGTGAAATCGACGACGTTGTGAATGATGGCGCGCTCGGCTGAGCTAAGCGCTCCACCGCGTTCGCTCTGCACCGTAATTAGCTTTAATTCTTCACGCGCGGCGAAGAGACGCGGCGCCGCTTTGCCGCGGGCGATGAGATGGCGCGCGATCCATTCACCCAAGGCGAGGACGGGCCAGAGAATGCGAGTCGTTAGCTCAAGCAGGCGCGAAAAGCGGGCCACCGCGCGAAGCGGAAACCGGCGGAAAAGCGATTTCGGCAAAACGCTCAGAGCGAAAAGGTAAATC
>QHBL01000103.1 GCA_003244125.1 Chthoniobacterales bacterium | reverse complement strand
TCCCACCCGCGCGTTTCTTGCACGACGCGTCCGCCGGATTCGACGATTTCGATCTGCCGGGCGATCTCGCTTTCGATCGCGCGATGCACGGAGCGGAACGAATTCATGTTCTTGATCTCGGCTTTGGTGCCGTAGTCGGGCGCGCCGCGCAGCCTGACCGAGACGTTGGCATCGCAGCGCAGCGAGCCTTCCTCCATCTTCACGTCGCTCACGCCGAGCTCGCGGAACGTGCGCGCCAGCGTTCGGCGAGGCGCGTCCCACATTTTCACCAGTGCAAACTCAGCCGCGCGCGTTGCCGTCTCCAGGTAAGTCGCATCGTCGAAAACCTGCGCCGCGCGAGCGAACGCTGATATCATCAATCCATTCCAAGCCGCGATGATCTTGTCGTCCAGATGGGGACGCGGCCGGCGCGAGCGAATCGCGAACAATTTCTCCTCTGCACGCGCGAGCAACGTTTCGGTTTCGGCCGCTGGCTGGCGGAATTGCGCCGCCGTTTCCTCCACCGAATGCCGCTCGATCAAAATGTTTTTGCCGGTGAATTCGCCGTGCGGGTCGGCGCCCTCTGGCGCGTTGCCATTCTTCTCCACGCCGAAATGGAAACAAAAAACATCGGCCTCATCGCCGAGCGCACCTTTGATCTCGTCTTTGGTCCAGACGTAGAATGCGCCCTCAGCATGCGCAGGTTTACCCAGCTCAAGAAGGCTGTCCGCATCTTCGGCTGAGAAAAATCCGCCATTCTTCGAGGTCATGTCGCGGCGGACGTAATCGAGAGTGTCGCGGGCGACGGCAGCGAACCGCGGATCGTGCGTGATCTGAAATGCATCGAGATACGCGTTCACCAGCTGCGCCTGGTCATAGAGCATCTTCTCAAAATGCGGCACGTGCCAGAAGCCATCGACGGAGTAACGGTGAAAGCCGCCGCCGAGATGATCGTGCATTCCGCCGGCAGCCATTTTGTGCAAAGTCAGCAACGCCATCTCGAGCGCGTGCTGGCCGGCATCATCATCTTCATGGCGCGCGTGAAAGCGGGTTAGATAGTTGAGCGCGACCGGCCGCGGAAATTTCGGTGCGCCGCCGAAGCCGCCCTCACGCGGATCAAATGTGCGCGCAGATTGCTCGTAGCAAACGTCGAGCACGCGCGCGTCCAGCTTGTCGCCGGAAGCAACGCCCGCGCCGGCTTCTCGCAACGCGCTCACGATGCGCTCACCTTGCTCGGAGATTTTTTCGCGGTCGCGTTTCCATGCTTCCGCGATCCGTTGCAGCACTTTCGGGAAGCCGGGGTGCCCATAGCGATTTTCCGGCGGAAAATAGGTTCCGCCGACAAACGGTTTCAGCTCCGGCGTGAGCCACACGCTCATGGGCCAGCCGCCGCCGCCGGTCGTCGCCTGCACAAAAGTCATGTAAACGCGATCGATGTCGGGTCGTTCCTCGCGATCGACTTTGATGTTGACGAACTCGCGGTTCATCAACTCTGCCGTCTCCAGATTCTCAAACGACTCGTGCGCCATGACGTGGCACCAATGGCAGGTCGAGTAGCCGATGGAGAGAAAGATCGGCTTGTTTCCGCGCCGCGCTTCTTCGAACGCTTCTTCGCCCCACTCGAACCAATGCACGGGATTATCGGCGTGCTGGAGGAGGTAGGGCGATTTTGATTTCGCGAGATGGTTCGGCATCCAGCCTAATCTTAGGCGGGAACGGCAGTGCCGCGTCAGAATTTAAAGGCGAAGTAAACCGCGCCGACGATGAAGAGGTACGACACCAGATAGTTCCATTTCATGGGCGAGCGGAAAAGCGCAAAGGCGATGACGGTGAAGACGACGAGCGTGATGCATTCCTGAAGCACTTTGAGTTGCGGCACGCTCCATTGCTGCGAGCCGATGCGATTTGCCGGCACTTGAAAAATGTATTCAAACAGCGCTACGAACCAGCTGGCGAGAATGACAAGCCACAGCGGCTGATCCTTGAACTTCAAGTGTCCGTACCAGGCCAGATTCATGAATGCGTTTGAAATCGTGAGAAGGATAACGGTTTTCATTTGATCGTAACGGCCCAGGGCTCGCCGGAAAAGAAGATGCTGCCGGGGATTGACGCACGCTTCTGCCGTTGAGAACAGCGCCGGCTACAACGCTCCGCCCATAACTAAATTCAACCGAGGCGCGGTGACCGGTGACCATGGGTTGACGCAAAATTCGCTCGCGATGATTCGCTCGCGCACGCCGCCGAGCAATTCGCGGAATCTCACCAAATCCACGCCGCGAAACTCATCCGGCAATCCCTCGACATTCCGCAGCGCCAGCGCGAAGAGCCGCGTCGCCGGACGCAATCGCCGGCTGTGTTTCGCGTGCATCGGCTGCTCGAAATTCTTCTGCAAATGCACAAAGGCGCCCGCGGCCTGGATGAGCGCCTGAAAGAACCGCGCCGTTTCCGGATTCTCCTCCTTCAGCCAAAGCTGCTCGAGCACATCATGCGCTTGGTAATAACGCTGCTCATTCCAAAGCCGGAAAAACGCGGCGTAATAGTCGCGCGCCTGCGCCGAACCGTGCTCGAGCGAGGCCACGAAGCCGGAAATCCGTTCGCGTTTGTCCATGAAAAGTCATACTCTGTGTGGAGCGATGGGCAACGCGGCGTTCGAGTCGAAGGCAACATGACCGCGGGCCTGCTCGCCACGCTTCTCCTCATTCTCGCCCTCCTCCTCGTTTGCTCCGCGCTCTTTTCCGGGCTGGAGACCGCGCTCTTCGCCTTGCGCGCGCATCAGCTCCGCCGGCTCGAAGCGAATCACCCCACGCTCGCCCCATTCATCGCCAGCTTTCGCGAGAATCCCCGCCGGGTCCTCGCTCTCATCCTGCTCGGCTCCACCTTCGTCAACGTCATTCTCGTCGTGCTTTGCCTCGCAGTTTTGTGGCAGGGACCGCATTCCGCTC
>QHBL01000382.1:3195-4214 GCA_003244125.1 Chthoniobacterales bacterium | reverse complement strand
TGCTCGACCTGCGGCTTGGCAGCGCATTTCAAATCGGCTCGACCATTTTAAAACTCGCACTCCTGGCCGTTCTCATCATCGCCGGATTGGCCGTCCACAGAACCCAGCCCATCTCCTTCCTGCCGAGACGCGGTGATGGCGGCTTGATTCTCAGCGCGCCGTTCGCCATCAGCCTCTACTGGGTCATGTATGCCTACTCCGGCTGGAACGCTTCCACTTACATCAGCGGCGAGCTGCGGCATCCGCGCCGCAACATTCCGCTCTCACTCGGGCTCGGCACTTTGCTCGTTAGCGCACTCTACGTTCTTCTGAACGCGGTCTTCATGCGCACGACCCCGGCCGCGGAAATGACCGGCAAACAACAAGTCGCGCTCATCGCCGGCGCGCATATCTTCGGTCCCACCGGCGGCAAAATCATGGCCGCATTCATCTGCCTCGGCTTGGTTTCAACCGTGAGCGCGATGATGTGGATTGGCCCGCGCGTGACGGCAACGATGGGCGAAGACATGCGCGCCCTCGGTCTGCTCGCGCGCAGGACACGCACCGGAGTTCCTGCCGTCGCCATTCTCGCGCAGGCGGCGATCGTCACTGTGATGCTGCTGACAGCGACCTTCCAGACCATCGTCAATTACGTGCAGTTCAGTTTGCAGCTTTGTTCTGCGCTGACGGTATTCGGCCTGTTCGTCCTGCGCTGGCGGCAGCCAAATCTCGAGCGCCCATTTCGGGCGTGGGGATATCCGGTAACGCCGCTCATCTTCCTGGCTGTGAGCGCCTGGATGCTTTGGCATTTACTGGAAGAGCCATCGACCCGAACGCCCTCGCTCCTCGGTCTGGCAACTGCTCTCAGTGGCCTGGTGGTCTATTCTCTTTCGTCCAAAGAGGCATCGCCGAAACGTGAACTGGCCTAAACTATTCCTCGTTAGCTTTCTTGTCAGCGTCGCCGCGCTCGCGCAAGCGCCACCCACGGTCGAGCAGCCGAACGCCGTTGTCGCCGCCCCGACGGTGAATGACACCGCGCG
>QHBL01000382.1:0-3137 GCA_003244125.1 Chthoniobacterales bacterium | reverse complement strand
TGGCAGCAACATGCCACTGCCATGAACGAAGCCTGGGCGCGCAAAAGCCGCACGCAGGTCGCCCCCATCCGCCAATGGATGCTGGCGAACGCGCCCGAGTTTCATCGCAGCACCGACAACGTCTTCTACATGTTCAGCGGCCCCGATTTTCTTTACGCCAGCATTTTTTATCCAGTGGCGAACGGTTACATCCTTGCCGGTCTCGAGCCGGTCGGAAACGTGCCCGACATTCTCCAATTGCCCGCCGACATGTTCGCGAACGACTTGCTCGCGCTACGCAATTCGATGAACTCGATTCTGCGCTTCCAATATTTCATCACCAAAGACATGCGCAGCGATCTCGGCCGCGGCAATATCAGCGGCACGCTTCCTATCCTTTACGTTTTTCTCGCGCGTCTCGGCTACACCATCAACGACGTGACGCGCGTCACATCGCCGGCCGAAGGCGTGCGCATCACTTTCAGTGGTGGCGAACAGCCGCAGACGCTCTGGTATTTCAAGACCGATCTTTCCGGAGGCAACTCCGCATTTTTGCGCTGGTGCGCGGCGCGCGGGCCGGGACTCAGTTTGCTCAAAGCGGCATCCTTCCTCATGCACAGCAGCGGCTTTTCCGGTGTGAAAAATTTTCTGCTGCAAAACAGCCGCGTCATTATTCAGGATGATTCAGGAATTCCGCTACGCGATTTTCCGAAAGGTTGGACGGTGAATTGCTACGGGCGCTACGTGCCGCACAAGGAAGAGTTCGCGAAATATTATCAGGCCGATCTCGCCGCGATTTACGCGCAGAACCCGCCGCCGCCGCCGCTCGGGTTCGCTTTCGGTTATCATTGGCAGCGCGACGCCGGCCTTCTCATGCTCGCCACGCCGCAGCCGCGCGCGCCGCTACGGGCGGTGCCGGTCGAGCAGTAGCCGCAAAAAAGTCCCATCCGAAAATGAGCCGACGTCGCCTTGTCGCACCACGATGAGGCGCAGTGATGGAATGACGTAGAGTCGCTGGTGTTCAGAGCCGATGCAGGCGACGAGATCAGCCGGTGCATCGCGGCAAAGGCAGCCATCGCGCCAATCCTGATCCTGCCATTTTCGCGACAGCATCGCTTCGACATCGATCTCCCGGCCAGATGGCGCGGCGCGATTGTTCCACCAGCCAAAACCGAACATCGGATTCGCCGTTGAACCGCGCCAGCATTGATCGAGCGACTTCTTCGTGATCACGGGCGCACCGTCACGGAGAACGAGCTCGCCCAGCTTCGCCCACTCTCTCGCCGTGAGGGTGAATCCCGAAGCCAGCAGCGGATTCCCGGCGCCATCTTCCACGTAACGCTGGGGCCCGAGGCCAAGACGTCGCAGAACGCGACGCTCCAGATAGCGCGTGGGCGATTCTCCTTTGCTCTGCAGCACGCGATGAAACACTTGGAGCGCAGCCGGTCCATAGATGAATGCGCGCCCCGGTTCGGCCACCGCTGCGGCGCGAAGGGCTATCTCATCGCGGTTCCCGCGTTCGATCTCGTGCAGAACAAACCGTGGCTCCAGGCCGGCGTCGAAATTCAGCAGCTGGCGCAGGGTGATGCGCGACTTGCGGGGATCGTCTCGCCATTGCGCGATCGTTTTTGCCACCGGCTTATCCAGATCGAGCAATCCATCTTCGGCCGCGGCCAGCGCGGTCAGATTCCAGAACGCTTTCGTTCCACTGTAGATGCGCAACGCCATCTCCGCCGTCGCGCCGCCATCGTACCGCTCGAGAAGCGTTCGTCCGTTTTGCACGGCGAGAAACGAGAGACCGCCGTGGTGCGCCGAGTAAATCGCGGCGGCGCGCACCGCCGGCGAATCGAGCTCAGCACTTGCGACTGTGGCGCCGACCAGAATGAACCAAAACGCGAGGAAGCGCGCCGGCTTGATCATTCGAGCGAATACCGGCCCAGATAACGCTCGAACTTATCTCCGAGGTCTTCTTTGAGCATCCGGCAAATAGCCGCGCGCTCCTTTGCTTTCAACTGCGGACGTTCTCGCTCCATCAACAACCCGTGATGGCCACGATACCACCCGCGCGACGCTTGGATCATCTCGGCGAAATCGTAAGAACGCCTGCTCGTGTCCACATCGAAAAACCGCAGGAACGCCAGTGTGCCAGATTCATTGTTCACGAAGTCGTCGAAATAGAAGACCGCCTTCGTACCGTTCAGCCGATCGAATTCATTGATGTTGTTCGCGTAGGCGTTGAACTGCTCCAGCCCTTTCCGAAAGTTCACATCGGCGCGCCCGAGATAATGCGAGGTAAAGCAATCGAATGGGTGGCGCAGCAAAAGCGCCACGCGTTCGTACACCTCCGCGCCACTTTCATCACGCAAACGCCGGTAGTCGCTGCGCAATGGCGGGCGGCGCACGTCATGCGCGCGATCGAATAACACTGGTCCTTCCGCAATCAACTGCTTGCGTCCCGGCGTGCGCTTGCCGCTGAAATATTCCGTGCAATAACGCAGCCAGTTTAGCCCACTGCGTTGGAAGGAAATGACGAGGAAGCGCGCCGCCATCCCCTTCGGTCAGACCCAAAGCGTGCGATCGAAGCTGCGATATTGAATCGCTTCACTCACGTGTTCGGCGTTAATCGCTTCGGCGCCGGCGAGATCAGCAATTGTGCGCGCAACTTTTAGGATACGATCATAAGCGCGGGCGCTCAGGTTCAGCTCGCTCATCGCTACCCGAATCAGCTCCTGCGAATCGACATCGAGCTTGCAAAATTGCTTCAGCTGTTTCGTGCCCATCCGCGCGTTGCACTTTGTCTTCGCCAGCCGCGCGCGCTGCCGTTCTCGGGCGTTGGCAACACGCTCGCGAATGGCGCTCGACCCCTCCTCCGCCCGCTCACTCGAAATGTCGCGATACTCCACCGAAGGCACTTCGATATGCAGATCGATGCGATCGAGCAGTGGCCCGGAAATGCGCTGGCGATAACGTTGTACCTGCAGCGGACCGCAGCGGCACTCGCGCTTCAAATCACCGAAGTAACCGCACGGGCACGGATTCATCGCCGCCACCAGCATGAATTCGCTGGGGAAAGTGACGCTGCCCGCCGCGCGCGAGACAGTGACGCGGCCATCCTCGAGCGGCTGTCGCATCACCTCGAGCGTCGAGCGGTGAAACTC
>QHBL01000246.1:2078-3808 GCA_003244125.1 Chthoniobacterales bacterium | reverse complement strand
GGATTAAAGAGCCTGGAAGACGCGGTGGAAATCCGCCGCCGCATTCTGCTCGCGTTTGAGTATGCGGAGAAAACGTTCGATCCGGCTGCGCGCGCAGCTGCGATGACCTTCGTTATCGTCGGTGGCGGACCGACCGGTGTGGAAATGGCGGGCGCCATTGCCGAGATTGCGCGCTACACCCTGGCGCGGGATTTCCGTCACATCGATCCTTCGAGCGCGCGCGTTATTCTCATCGAAGGGGAGCCGTTGGTGCTGGCGGCGTTCCCGGAAGATTTGCGGCGAAGCGCAACGAAACAGTTGCAGGACCTCGGCGTCGAGATTCGTGCGGGCGTGCACGCGACCGATCTGACCGAGGAAGGACTGCGCGTCGGTGACGAGTTCATTCCGTGCCGGGTGAAGATTTGGGCGGCGGGCAACAACGCTTCTTACGTGGGCAAATCGCTCGGCGTCCCGACTGATCGCGCCGGTCGCGTGATTGTGCAGAATGATCTAACGATTCCTGGCCATCCCGAAGTGCAGGTCATCGGCGACCTCGCCGCTTTCACCGATGAACGCACAGGTCAGTTGCTGCCGGGCGTTTCACCGGTGGCCATGCAGCAGGGCCGCCACGCTGCGTCGAACATTCTGGCGATGATGGAAGGAAGAAAGCCGCAGCGCTTTTGGTATTTCGACAAGGGCAGCATGGCGACGATCGGCCGCAATAAAGCCGTGGCTGATTTGCACGCGGTGCACTTGAGCGGACTACCGGCGTGGATGGTCTGGGCCTTCGTCCACATCATGTTCCTGGTCGGTTTTCGCAATCGCATCGCGGTCTTTTTTCAGTGGGCGTGGGCCTATTTCTCTTTTAACAAAGGCGCGCGACTCATTACGCGGAACTTTCAGGCCGAGTCGCGGCCGCCGGCGTGAAACAATTTAGATGGATCGACCGCACATCCATGTGCGAAATGCGCAACGCACGATTTCGCTCAACCTGCGTTCCCTTCAATGCTTTGCCGCAAACGCGCTTGACCTCGTGTGGCAACGCCGGTGTGCAGCGTCTGAGATTGCGTCGCTCAGCGATATTCCGGTGTCGATCGTCAGCGATCGACGCATCGCGCAGTTGCACGAACAATTCTGCGACGTGCGCGGCCCGACCGACGTGCTCACTTTTCAGCACGGCGAAATCGTTATCAGCGCGGAAGCCGCCGCGCGTCAGGGCCGCGCCTTTCGTTCACCGGTCGAGCGCGAAATCCGGCTCTACCTCATTCACGGTTTGCTGCATCTCGCCGGCTACGATGACACGCGTCCGCGCGCGCGTGCAGTGATGCAGCGAGTGCAGCGCAGCGTGCTCGATAGCGCGCTAGAACAAGAGCGCGGTGGCGTGGTTTGAACCGCATTGCTCGCGTGTTACTTTGCCGGATGAGCTGGCGGCGTCAGGGCGACGAAGCAATCAGCGCAGGCACATCGGTGGTGGAGACTGCTCCAGTCATCGAGAAATCCGAAGCGACCAAATCGGAGACGGAGCTGCCGTGGAACGTGATCGTGCACAATGATCCGGTGAACCTGATGAGCTATGTGACAATGGTGTTCCAGCGCGTCTTTGGTTACCCGCGGGAGAAGGCGGAGAAGCACATGCTCGAAGTGCACAACAACGGCCGCTCAATTTTGTGGAGCGGCGTGCGGGAACGGGCCGAGCTCTATGTCCAGCAGCTGCACGGTTATCTCCTGCTCGCGACGATCGAGAAAATCGT
>QHBL01000246.1:0-2002 GCA_003244125.1 Chthoniobacterales bacterium | reverse complement strand
GAGCGCGCAACCGAAAGATTGTCCGGCCGCGGAAGAGCGACTCTACAGCGCGCCGGCGAAAGAGGAGAGCCAAAGTGAATTCCGCGCGGAATGGAAGGTCTATGTCATGCCTGAGCTACGCCGGTTATTCGAGAGCGCGACGGAGACGGTGCGTCAGGACCTTGAGCAACTCAATTGCACCAAAAAGCCATTCGCTAATTGCACACTGCGCATTCCGCTGGCGCACGCTGATGCGTGGCTCAACGCCCTGAACCAGGCGCGGCTGGCTATCGCCGCGAGCTACCAGTTCAGCGAACGTGAGCTGAGCGATCAGTACCGGTCGCCCCTCGGCAGCCGGCGTGATCTCGGATTGTTCCAGGTGAACTTCTACGGCTTTCTCCAGGAATTTATTTTGCGCGAAATGGACGGAGGCGTGGCGGGCTAAAGACACCGCCTCATCATCCCGAGCGTAGCGAAGCGGCGGCATTCACCAAGCCGCACGGGCAATCAGCTCTTCTTCCGCTCCCGCACCATCTCCATCAGCCGGCTTTTGATTTGCTCGGAGGATTTCGCCGGCTTCAGACTAAGCGCGAAAGCTTCACTCAAGGCATAGCATTCCGAAAGATAATTTTCGGCTCGTTGACCAAACACACGCCGCGCCGTCTCGAACTCATCGGTTTCATCGCCATCGAGCGCGCCGATAACAAACAAGCGCGCGCGATTCTGAAACTCTTCAAAGCTCATCGCGTAGCTCCTTCAGGCCGTCGTAAATTTTCTTCAGGCCCAATTCGAGGCGTGTTTTCACTGTGCCTAAGGGAGTATTCGTTTTCGCCGCGATTTCGCGCTGACTCATCCCGCGAAAAAATGCCAGCTCGATGGCTTGCTGTTGCGCTACCGGGAGAGTGGTGATGACGCGCCGGATAAGCACGCGCGTGTCGCCCGATTCGATTTCCTCCTCGGTCGCGTTATGCACCCACGCGTCCGGCTGCTGTTCGGTCTCTTGTTGTAAACGCTCCTCCGCGCGCGCGTAAGCTTGCTTCTTACGCAAACCGTCAATCGCTCTCCGTCGCGCCAGCGTTACCATCCAGCCAAGCGGTTTGCCTTTTTGGGCAGAAAAGTTTTTCGCCTGGTTCCAGATCTCCATAAAGATTTCCTGGAGCAAATCATCTGCCTCGGCTTCGTTATGGATCACGCGCAGGATGAGCGCCTTGAGGATGCCGTTGTAGCGATCGTAAAGGTGCGAAAGCGCTTCGGGCTTCTCCGCCTGGATTCCTTCCATTAAGTCGAGATCGCTTGGAGCGCCTGGCTCGAGATCGGGCATCTGCGCCGGCATGCGATTTTCGGAATCGTCATCCGTCTTGAGCAAACGCTTTCGTGTTCTCATGCGGGAAGGAATGCTGGCATAAGGCGCAGAGTGTGTGACGAAAACTCAGTGGCGTCCACTCGCTTCCCGCTGTCATCCCGAGCGGAGGCGAGGGACCTCTCTTCCGGCCACACGTCAGACAGGTTTGTATCACGATTGGCTCGCCTGTGAGGTCCTTCGCCGTCTGCCCGGGTCAGGATGACAAAGCGCGTGCGCGAACTGGCCATTGCGCCGTTCCCTCACTCGCGCAAAGTCTCACGCTATGTCCGATCCACTTTGGTACAAGGACGCCATCATCTACGAGCTGCACGTGAAGACGTTTCACGACGCTAATGCCGATGGGATCGGCGACTTCCGCGGGCTGATGGAGAAGCTCGATTATTTGCAGGAGCTCGGCGTCACCGCCATCTGGCTGCTGCCGTTTTATCCCTCGCCGCTCAAGGACGACGGCTACGACATTGCGAACTATTTCGATGTTAATCCCAACTACGGAACGCTCGATGACTTCTGCGCTTTTCTCGAAGCTGCGCACGCCCGGGGCCTGCGCGTCATCACCGAGCTGGTCATCAATCACACCTCCGACCAAAATCCGTGGTTTAAAAAATCGCGCCGGGCCGCGCCCGGATCGCCGGAGCGCGAGATGTATGTCTGGAGCGATAC
>QHBL01000358.1:538-5293 GCA_003244125.1 Chthoniobacterales bacterium | reverse complement strand
AAGATCATGGGCTTCGGCCATCGCGTTTACAAGGAGGGCGACTCGCGGGTGCCGATCATGCGCGAGATCGCGCGCGATCTGGGCGAGCGCGTTGGCAAGGAGCAATGGGTGCCGATTTGCGAAAAGCTGGAGCAAACGATGGAGCGTGAGAAAGGACTGTGCGCGAACGTCGATCTCTACGCCGCGCCGGTGTTCACCATGTTCGGATTCGATCCCGCGCTGAACACCCCGATCTTCGCCGCTTCGCGCATCGCCGGCTGGTGCGCGCATGTCATCGAGCAGCATGATCATAATCGTCTCATTCGACCGCGATCGCTTTACACCGGACCTGCGTTGCGGCCTTATCCGGGCACGCCGGCGAAGTAAACGGCGTGGAGCAATCGCTTCAGGAAAAATACGCGCCGAATAACGCGTGTTACGGCTGCGGGCCGGCTAATCGCGAAGGCGTTCGCGTCCGCAGTTTCGTCAATGGTGACGAGGTCGTGGCCGAGTGGATGCCGGAGAAAAAATACGAAGCGTTTCCCGGCGTCTTGAATGGGGGAATCATCGGCACGCTGCTCGATTGTCACTGCAATTGGACCGCGGCGTGGTTCTTGATGAACAAAGCGGGGGTGAACCATCCGCCATGTACTGTGACGGCAGACTACGCGATCAAACTGCTCCGGCCGACGCCCACGAGCGGACCCATTTCGCTGAGCGCGAAGGTTGTGGAGGCAACAGCTGAGCGAGTGACGGTGGAGGGAACACTGAGCGCGGGCGACAAAATCTGCGCGACCTGCCGCGGAACTTTCGTGGCCGTGAAAGAAGGCCATCCGGCGTATCACCGCTGGTAGCTACGCGAAGAACCTTTCGGGCGTGAGCAGCGGCTGCGGTTTGCAGATGCGATCGACGCAGTGCTCCCAGCTTTCGTGCCCGCTCAGGATCTGGATCTCGACGCGCAGGAAATAGATCGGCACGTCGGTTCCGGTGAGTCGGGGAAAACGCACGGCGTCTTTCTCTGTCGTCACGATCATTTCCAGGTCGCGCCGGATGCAGCGGGTGATGAAATTCTGGATTTCTGCTTCGCTGTAACGATGATGGTCGATGAAACGCTTGGCGATTTCGATTTTGGCGCCGAGTTCCTTCAGTCCATTCTCGAAACTTTCCGGCGCGGCGATTCCGCAAATGGAGCCGATGTAGGCGGCGCGGAGTTTTTCCAGGGGCGCGATCTCGCCCGTGACCACATTCTGCAAATGCAGCGGCTGGTGCGCGCACTCGATGATCTCGGCGGTGCGATTGTAGCGGCGGATGCGTTCGATCAGGTTCTCGTTGGACGCCCCCGTGCTTTTCGTGATGAAAATGTAGCTGGCGCGACGGAGATTTCGCGGCGGCTCGCGCAACGTTCCGCGCGGGAGGAGGAACTCGTTCCCGAAGGGCGCCTGGCGATCGATAAGGACAATGTCGAGCCGGTGCTTGAGGTGGAGATATTGCAAGCCGTCATCGAGGAGGAGCGTGTCGGCGCCCATTTTTTCGACGGCGAAGAGACCGCTTTTAACTCGATCCTTGTCCACCAGGACGACGACGTTTTTTAAATTATGCGCAAGCATGTAGGGCTCGTCGCCGGCGGTGAGTGAATCGAGCAGCAATGATTCGCCATCGGAGACGATGCGCGGCGGTTCTGGTTCGGCGCCGCGCAGACGCGAGAGCAGACCGCGTGGGCGATGAGTGGGCACGCTTTTGTAGCCGCGGCTGAGAATGGCGACGCGCCGGCCGCCTTTTTGCAGCGCGCGCGCGAACTTTTCCACGATGGGCGTTTTGCCGGTGCCGCCGACGGTGAGATTGCCAATGCTGATGACGAGACAACCGAGGGCGTGTTCGCGCAGAACGCGTTTACGATAGAGAAACAAACGCAGCTGGACGAGGCGTTCGTAGATTAGGGAAAGTGTGTAGAGGAGCGCGCGGAGCAGGGTGGCGCGCAAGCCGCGGCGCCGCTCCAGAATCACGTCGATGGCGAACTGCTCGAGATTTTCCCGTGACGTCATCGGGGTCTTTTCTTCTCCGTAATCACGCGCGCTCCTTCGTTGTCCGCGGCGGTGATGGTGATGTCGGCTTTCTTGAGCTTCGATGCTTGCAGCATTGCGCGGCCGACGTCTCGCGCCTGAGTCAGCGTGACGGCGCAGATGGCCGAACCAGAGCCGCTGAGAAAGGCGCCGAGCGCGCCGGCATTGGCAGCCGCTTCGATAACGTCATCAAGAAACGGCACCAGCTTTTTCCGATACGGCTGATGCAGGGCATCGGCAAAGCAGCCACGGAGTTTTTCGTAATCCCGCGCGGCAAAGGCCGCGGTGATGGCGGCGGCATTCGAAATGTTTGTGATCGCGCCGGCTGTTGCGATTTTCTCCGGCAGCAATGCGCGAGCCTTTCCGGTCGCGACTTCAAAATCCGGCACGAGTAAAACGAACTTCAGCCGGGCCGAGACGTCGAATCGTTGGACGTGTAGGCCGCGCGTGACGGTAAATCCGCCGACGCTCGCCGGCGCCGCGTTGTCGGGATGAGCTTCGAGTTGCGCGGCGAGCGCGAATAGATCCGCGCGGCTCAGATTTGTCTGCGCGATGAGATTCAACCCACGCAAAAGGCCGAGCCGAAGAGTGGCGCTGCTGCCGAGACCGCGTGCCACCGGCACGTCGCCGCGGACCGTGCAGGAAAAAGGAAAACGCTGACACTTCGTCGCCGTGAAAAATTCCGAAGCTGCGCGCCGAATCATCGGTGAAAGAGCGCCGCCGTCGCCCCGTGCGACGCTCACCTCGTTGTAGAGTTGTAAAGCGACACCGAGGCAATCGAAACCGGGACCGAGATTAGAAGTGCTGGCGGGAACGCGCACCGTGACGTGCTGCACGGACGAGCTTATCGCGCGCACCCCACGCGGCAAGCGGCCTGACGGCGCACGAATTGCAGTAATGAAGAGAGTGAAGACGAGCTGGATCGACGGGGAACTGCTACGCCAGTTCGAGCTGGAAAAGACAAGCGCGTATCGCCTTTGCACTGCCGCCGGCGGATGGGTCGAGCGGTATGGCGAAGACGTGCTCGTCTCGTTCCAGAGCGATGATGTGCGCGAGCGGCTGACGACAGAATACTTCCTTTGGGCGCAACGAACCGGCTTTGTGCTGAAGCGAATGTTCGCGCGGTTCCTGCCGCGGGCGAACGCGGAGCGCGTTGCGCCGAGACTTCTGCTTGGCGATCCGACGCTCAGCTTGCGGAGCGTGGTGATGGAGCGCGGCCTGGAATTTGGACTCGATTTCGGCGCGGGCTACTCAGCGGGCTTGTTTATCGACCAGCGCGAGAACCGCAGTTTCGTTCGCCATGTTGCGCCGAAGAAATTGCTGAACTGTTTCGCTTACACCGGCTCGTTTTCAATCGCGGCGGCGGCGTCGGGCGCGAGTACGCTCAGCATCGATCTTTCGCGTAAATCGCTCGAGCGGACGCAGGAGAACTTTGCCCTCAATCAGATGAGCACCGCAGGGCACCGTTTTCTCACCGACGATGTGCTGGAGGTCATTCCGCGGCTCGCGCGCAAGGGCGAGAAGTTCGATCTCATCGTGCTCGATCCACCGACTTTCTCGCGGGCGCGGCGCAGAACATTTCATGTCGAGTCGGACTTCGAGCGGCTGTTATGCGCGGCCCTTGGGCTGGCGGAGCGCGGCGGCCGCATTCTTCTCTCGACGAATTGCTTGAAATTGACAGAACGGACGCTTGAAGTGATGGCGCGCTTTTGCCTGAAAACTGCGCGGCGTGCCGGGGACTTTCACCGGCAGCCGTTGCCGGTCGAATTTCCTCCAGGCAGCGCCGCCAGCACGGTGTGGCTGACGTTGCGCTAGCGAAAAAGAACGCGCGCCGCGGTGCTGGAAATCGAAACAGAGTTATGGACGAAAATACCGATATTGCGCAGCGCGGGATGCAGACCGCGCAGGATCACTTTTCCGAGTACCTGACTCAGGCGGAGGGGTACGTACGGGAGAAACCGGCGCGGTCCGTGCTCATCGCGCTGCTGGCTGGTTTCATTTTGAATCGCTTGCCGGTGGGTCGATTGCTGGGCGGTGTGGTGCGGCTGGCTCTTTTTGCGCTGAAGCCGGCGCTGCTCGTTTACGGGGCGACCAAGGTTTACGAGGCAGTCCAGGAGCAGTGATTGGCAGACAGGCGTCTCGCCTGTCCGGGCAAGCGGCCGTCTCGGCTGCTCGTTCTGCTGCTTGTTATCGCCCGTCATTCGACAGGCGGGGACGCCTCTCTGCCGTGACAGCCGAGACGGCTGTCTTCCCGAGGTTATTCCAGAGTGAAGCCGATCTTCACCGTCACTTGCCAATGATTGATCTTCCCCTCCTCGATGTGGCCGCGCGTTTCGATCACCTCGAACCAGCGCATGTTGCGGATGGTTTTTCCTGCGCGGGAGAGAGCATTCTCCACCGCCCCTTCGATCGATTGCGGTGACGAACCGACAAGCTCGAGCTTCTTGTAAACGTGGTCGCTCATGGCCGCACGATTCGTCAGCACCGCGCGGTTGCAAATAAAAAGCGTCACTCGCGCTGTCATCCCGAGCGCAGCGAAGCGGGAGTCGAAGGATCCCGCCGCGAAAGCTCTAAGGTGACATCAGGGGAGTGCGTTTCGCCCCGCTCGGTTTCACAGCGCGGAATTGACCGATTACGCGCTCGCTTGCTCTGCCACGTCAGCAGGGATAGTTAAATCTTCAGGCCATGGAGAGCAACATCGAGTCGCACCTGATCG
>QHBL01000358.1:0-486 GCA_003244125.1 Chthoniobacterales bacterium | reverse complement strand
CCGCGCCCGCATCTCGAGTTTCGCCGAGTACGAAAAAATGTATCGCGAGTCGATCCGGCAGCCGGAGCGATTCTGGGCGCGCGAGGCGAAGGATCTCGTCTGGCAAAAACGGTGGGAGCGCGTGCTCGATTGGAAGCCGCCGTTTGCCAAGTGGTTTGTCGGCGGGAAGCTCAACGTTTCGGAGAACTGCCTCGACCAGCATCTGCTCACGCTTCGGCGCAACAAAGCCGCCATCATCTGGGAAGGTGAACCGGGCGAGAAACGCACGCTGACCTACCAGCAACTTCACCGCGAAGTATGCCGATTCGCCAATGTGCTGAAGCGCAACAAAATTCGCAACGGCGATCGCGTCATCATCTATCTCCCGACGATCCCGGAAGCGGCTATCGCCATGCTCGCCTGCGCACGCATCGGCGCAGTGCACTCAGTCGTCTTCGGCGGGTTTAGCGCGGACAGCATTCGCGACCGCGTTAACGACAGCAAAGC
>QHBL01000162.1 GCA_003244125.1 Chthoniobacterales bacterium | reverse complement strand
GCGCATAGGTATTCGTTTTCATCGTCGCGTCGAAGTCCTCCGTCGAGACGTCGAGGATTGAAGCGCGAGTTTGCTGCCGACCCGCGTTGCAAACAACGATGTCCAGCCCGCCGAGGCCATCCACGGCATCCGCCACGAGCTTTTTGCAAAACTGTTCGTCTCGCAAATCCCCTGGCAACGCAACGGCCTTGCGACCCGCTTCCTTAATCAGAGCGATGACTTCATCCGCGTCGGGTTGCTCCGTTGGAAAATAATTGATCGCCACATCGGCGCCTTCGCGCGCGTATGCGATGGCCGCCGCGCGCCCCATGCCGGAATCGCCACCGGTGATGAGGGCCTTTCGTCCGAGTAGTCGGCCCGAGCCTTTGTAGGTTTTTTCGCCGTAATCCGGCCGCGGTTCCATTTTGCTGGCAAGGCCTGGCCAAGGCTGTGATTGGCTCTTGAAGGGCGGCTTGGGATATCGGGTTCGTGGGTCCTGTAATTTCTCCGGCGTCATAGCTTCTTTCTCCGGCGCGGCCAAGATATGTGGCGCAGCCACTGTGGCGAAGCCGGCGGCGCCCAATCCGCTGATCATGCGCCGGCGGCTGATCCTGTTCTGTTCATCCATAATGGTGTGGCAGAGTTTGCGCAAGAGTTCGCGCTCGTTGCAGCCGTTGGATGCGAGGCTTGGTGACGTATGACGATTTCATCTCGCGCTCGCTATCCAGTGAATACGTCGGGCCGCTTCCCACGGAGCCGAACAAACGCCGTGTCTGCTCGCGCACGAGTTGTTTCATCGCATGAAGCTGACCCGGCCGGAAGAGCCGAACCATCATCTCGACCACGCTTACAGGACGATACCTGTTGCAGCTAGAATGGCGCGCTTTGGCGAAAGCTCTGCACGTCAGGGCGCCTGAGGAACGCCGAACAGGGATCGCGGATGCTCTGCTGTTCCAGCGCGAGCGCTACCGCCTCTTCCCGTCCGCCGCGAAGGTAGAAGGCGCATTGGAGATCAATGAAGGCGTTCCGGAATATACCGGCGTCAAGCTGGGGCTGGCAACGCCGCAGGAGCGAATCGACTACGCCGTTCATGACCTTCCCGCCTTCGTTTCGGCCGCCGACTTTCGTGCGATCGTTCGCTTATGCCACTGGCCCGGCGTATGGTCTGCTGCTCGACGAAGCTGATCCGGCCTGGCGCGGCAAACTCGTTTCTGGTCAACGCCTCGACGAACTTCTGAGCACGGCGATGAAGGTCGCTACTCCGGACCCAGCGTCCCCTCAAGGCGCGCACCGCCCAATACGACGACGGCACGTTACGCGTGAGTGAGGTCCGCCGCGATGAGGAGCGGCACGCGCGGCTGGCGTCGTTCAAAGCTCGCCTTGTGGACGGCCCGGTCCTGGTGCTGCCGCTCAAGAACAGCAACTATCAGTTTAACCCTCAGACGCTGACGCCACTCGATGGCTACGGAACCATCTATCCTACGATGCGGCTGACGGACGACTGGGGCGCACTGGAGGTTGAGAATGGGGGCGCGCTGGTCCGCGATGATGCGTCTAAAGCGACGGTCTTAGCGAAAGGGGCCGACATCGCGCAGCTCAAGGGTGATGGTTGGCGCCTGTCGCTCAATCCGGGCTGGACGATCCAGCCGGGTGCGCGGAAGGGCGACTTCACTGTGGCGCGGCCATCTTCTTCAGAAGGTGCGACGCCGCACTAGTTCCGCTGCCGAACCGACGTTCGCGGAAAGCGAATCCGTTTTCGTTTTAAAGCTGATGTGCACGTCGATCGTATTCCAGCCTTCGGTGCCGTGAGAGAGCCCGAAGCATCGCCAGGGCGCGACGCTATTGCATCGTAAATGAGATGCTCAGAGCCGTGCCAACTGTGCCTTGCGCTGAACTGCGCGTGAATGGCGTTCCCGTAAGCGTATGTTTTCCCAGCGCGAACCCTCCCGCAGCGTAATCACTCCCTGAGTTGCCAAACAAGGCATAGGGCGCATTGCTTTCAGTGCGCGCTTCTAGAGTTCGCATCCAGTCCAAAGCGGACACTGCCGACCGTCGCGGGACTGGTATTTGCCCGAACGTTCAGATGCTGTGTCGGGAGCGATGCTGAGTTAATAACGGCTCCATTGTTGATGGGATCATAGCCAGGGATCGGCTGGTCTGAGTCAGCATTGATCAAGGTCAAACTAACTACTGACTGGCCGGCGGCCTGCGATGTCTGGCTTACCCACGTTTGATTGTGCAGTGAACTCTTGAAGCCGCAGGTCACGACCATCTGTGTTCCGACAAGCCCGGAGACAGGCGATTGGCGACCGTCAGGTAACTGTGGCAATTCCGCCCAGGTATTAGTAGAAGGATCATACTCGATAACGTTGGGAAGCTTGGTTGAGTTATCGCCGGCACCGGAAGTCACAACGACGCGTCCATTTCGGACAAAGACATTAGCTGTGACATGTCCAATAGGACGGGGCATCGGAGCGGCCTGCGTCCAGCTATTAGTAGCCGGATCGTAAACATCAACTTCATTTTGCGCGGTGCTGTCCTGTTTACCAAGATGCTGACCGCCGATGGCATAGAGCTTTCCATTGAGAGTAGTGCCGCCCATGTGATTCCGCGGGTTCGGCATGGGAGCGAGCAATTGGCCGCTCTTCGTCGTCGTCCGCCAGCCTGCACCACCATCGAGGTCGAGGGCCCAATGCGTTCCGTAATCCTGCTGGTAAATCCCGTTCAGCCGAACGGTGCCGCCGTAATAATGGAGCTCACGCCCGAGCTTTACCAGCACAACCACCAGCGCGCGGACCGGGAAGCGATGGGCCTCCTGACCAGACATTGTTGCGGACGTCGTATTTCCAAACCTCATTAGTGCTGGGGCCGGGGATGGTCGCCGAGAAAACCTCCCGCCAGCCAGAAGATCGGTTGGGTGGCATTGTCAGCATCCACAACCTGGCCGCAATGACTGATCGCCTGTGGAATATTTGCGATGCTCGACGATTTATCGGTCGCCGGATCGTAGGCATCGCATTCTCGGGTAGCTAGAATCTTCGAGCCGACGGTGTAATAGCCGCTGAACTGAAATAGCTTGCCGGCTGCTGCTCCGCCATCGCCTCGAATCGGACAAGCGGACATGGCGCTTTCGTTACCCAGACGAACGAGTCAGCGCGAAGCCGTGCAGCGGATGCGGAAGTTAAAATGAGGATGGCGCAGGCGAGCCATCGATTCCGAGCCAAGGAGAGCATTTTCACCTGGGCATCGTAGGACTGTGATTGAATCGTGTGAAGTCTTTTCTGGCCGGAAACGATGCCGGCACCGCTCTGGGCGCGGCTATCTGGTTCGGGCGCTGGGACATCGGATAAATTGTCGAAGTACTTGCTTTTCAGCTTCCGTATTAGACTACGAACAGGTACAAAGATGCACTTCTTCATGTTCCCCTTGTCGCGCGCTAATTTTGCCTGGAATCGCATCGCCGCGCGACTCGGCTGGGCAGCATTACTGTTGTGCTCGAACTCGGTGCTCGCTCAATCCCCAGCGAACGCTCCGCCAGTCGTCCAAGTCGGCGCGTCGCAGTTCATTCATCTCTCCGACACCGCCGTGATCCCCGGTTATGCCACCGATGACGGGCTGCCGCTGCCGCCCGGCCAGCTAAGCTTCCAGTGGAGCGTGGAAAGCGAGCCGATGGGCATCAATCCTGCCGCTGTCGTTTTTACCAATGCCAATGCAGCAAGCACGCGCGTCACTTTTCCCGTCGAAGGCACCTATGTGCTGCGCCTGACCGCCTTCGATTCACCCGATGCAAGCAGCTCCGGCCAAAACGAAGTCTCCATCACCGTCGATCCTGATCCTTCGCCGTCGCCCACACCAACCCCGGCAAATCAGCCGCCGCAGGTGTCAGTCGGCGCCAACCAGACCATCACGCTTCCAGCCAAAGC
>QHBL01000059.1:4423-6747 GCA_003244125.1 Chthoniobacterales bacterium | reverse complement strand
AGTCTGGACGATCCAAAAACGACGGTTGAGCTGTTGCGGGCGAACTCGGTGGTGGGCGTGACCGCCTTCTTCGAACGCGGCCAGATGAAGAGCGTCGGGATTCAATGCGCCATCTGTCATTCGACGGTTGATAATTCATTCGCGCGCGGGATTGGACGCCGGCTGGACGGTTGGCCCAACCGCGATCTAAACATTGGCGCGATTGCGAACCTTTCCCCGAACCTCGAGCCGATGGCGAAAGCTTTACACAAGGACGTTCCGACGGTGCGGAAGCTGGGGACCAGGAAAATACGATGCGGAATTGAACCTCGACGGAAAAGCATTCCAGCCCAATGGACGCTCGGGCGCGACGGTTATCCCAGCAGCCTATGGACTTTCAGGCCAGAACCTTCACACTTACGAAGGGTGGGGCGGCGTTCTCTACTGGAACGCTTACGTGGCCAATCACGAGATGCATGGTGAAGGAACGTTCTACGATCCGCGTCTCAAACGGTCGCAATTTCCTCTGGCTGTGAGCGAACGCCTCTACGACGTGCGCCATACGCCCGATCTCGTGACCTCGAAGCTATCGGCACTCCATTTTTATCAATTATCATTGCCAGCACCCAAGCCGCCGGCGAACTCCTATGACCACGCGCTCGCTCGACGAGGCAAAGCCATTTTCGAAGGGCCGGCCAAGTGCGCGACCTGCCATGCGCCTCCGCTTTTCAGCGAACCGGGATGGGCCATGCACAGCGGCGCCGAAATTGGAATGGACAATTGGCAGGCCGACCGCTCACCCGATCATCGTTACCGCACGACGCCGTTGGCCGGTTTGTTCGTGCGCGAAAAGGGCGGGTATTATCACGATGGCCGTTTCGCCACCTTGCGCGACGTGGTGAATCCCTACGAAAAACCGCTCCATCTCAGGTTGACCGAAGCGGACAAGACGGCGCTGGTGGAGTATTTGAAGTCGCTCTAGCGCCGGCTCAAGGTCGACTGACAGTTCGGACGCCGGCGAACACCGGGGTTGCGTATTCGGGACGCCTTCGTCCCAATGATGGAATCCTTCGCTGCGCGAGATTAATGCTGGTCAAATGCAAGCCGTTGATACCGCGGCGTTAACTTCTTGTTCTACGGTTCTGGCACGAAGCGTGCAAAGGCGCGGTAATAACTCCGACCCGCCTTATGAATGATCTGCGCTTTTCCATTCGCCAGCTCCTCAAAACGCCCGCCTTTTCCGCCCTCGCCATCGTCACCCTCGCGATCGGCATCGGCATGAACACCGCGATCTTTACCCTGATCAACGATCTGTTCTTGCGCGGCCTTCCGTTCCAGGATCCGGAACGCGTCGTCCACGTTTATCAGGAGGATAAGTCGCGCAACATCGAGCAGGGACCGATGTCGGTCCCGAAGTTTTGGCATTACCGCGACGCGCAAAATGTCTTCACTGAGTTCGCTGCCGATGCCGGAACCGGGTTCATCGTCACCGGTCTGGCTGAACCGATGCAGATCAACGGGGATAACGTGACCGCTAACTATCTGCCATTGCTCGGAGTGAAACCGATCATGGGCCGGCTGTTTCGTCCCGAGGAGGAGATGAAGGCCGATGTCGCCGTGATCAGCGAGCATTTCTGGAAAAGTAAACTCGCTGGTGACGCCAATGTGCTGGGACGCAGCATCACTTTGAATGGAGTGCCGAATACCATCATCGGCGTCATCCCCACCATGCCCATCTCGTGGTTTGGCCCCGCTCTGGAAGTCTGGACGACGAAGCCTTTCGAACTTCCCGGCACGTCGAAAGAATTGATCATGCGCGGAGTTAGTTTCCTAAGAGCGATCGGACGACTTAAACCCGGAGTAACCCTCGAGCAGGCGAAGGCGAACCTTGCCGCGGTAGCACATGGTTACCAGGCCGCAAACGGCGAAAAGGCGGATGCTTCGTGGCAACCCGATCCCGTCCCATTGCCGCAGGATGCCTTTGGCCAGTTGCGTCCGGCATTCCTCACTCTGGTCGCGGCAGTCGCAGTCGTGCTCCTCATCGCGTGCAGCAATGTCGCCAATCTGTTGCTCGTTAGGTTCACGGGCCGCAAACGCGAGATCGCGCTGCGTGTGGCGCTTGGCGCATCACGCAGCGGCATCGTGCGATTGTTTGTGGTTGAGAGCACGCTGCTGAGCGTCATCGCGGGAGTCATCGGGGTTTGTCTCGCTTTATGGGTCGTGCCTCTCGTGCCGAAATTAGCCGGCCAGAATGTGCCCATCGGCAGCACCAGCGCGCTTAATTACCCAGTCCTCGCATTCACCTTCATTCTATCGCTGCTTACCGGAGTGGCGATGGGCGCTTA
>QHBL01000059.1:446-4413 GCA_003244125.1 Chthoniobacterales bacterium | reverse complement strand
GGTCTGCCTGTCCGTCGTGCTCCTCGCGGGCGCCTCGTTGTTGATTGCCAGCTTTATGCGTCTGGCAAAAGAGAACGCGGGTTTTCGCGTCGATCACATTTGGGCCTGTGGCATCGGTCTGCCGCCGAGCAGTTATCCGGATAGACCTTCCTATGCGCGCTTCGCGCGGAGCTTGCAGAATGAACTTCAAACCCAGCCTGGCCTCGAAGCCGCTGCCTTGACTGATGCCGTGCCGCTCGGCGGCGGTTTTTCCAGCACGCCTTACACTCGCGCCGATCGCAACATCATTCCACTTAATCAGCGGCCACTCGGACTGAACCATAGTATCTCGCCGTCGTTCCTGAAGCTATTCGGCATTCCACTTATCGCCGGCCGCGGGTTCGACGACCGCGATAACCTCGACGGCCCGCCCGTCGTTCTCATCAGCCAGTCCGCGGCAAAGAAGCTATTCCCCGGCGAAGATCCCATCGGCCACCAAATGTTCTTCGGCACCGACAATGGCACGGGACTGCTAACTCAGATTGTCGGCGTGGTTGGCGACATTCGCTTTCGCAAGCTCGACCAGGCTGATGACGTTGAGTTCTATCGCCCGATACAACAGCGCATTTTCCCTTTCGTGAACGTAGTCATTCGCAGTGTGCTCCGCCCGGATGCGGTTGCGCGCACCGTGCGCGGCGCGTTGAATAAGCTCGATCCCGAGCTTCCGCTTATTCAGCCGGCCACCATGGACAAGGTCTTTTCCGATTCCCTCGGTCAGCAACGACTCACTACTACTCTGCTCGGCGTCTTCGCCGCGGTCGCGTTGCTCCTCGCCATTATCGGCATTTACGGCGCAGTGGCCTATACCGTCGCGCAACGCACCGGAGAGATCGGCGTGCGAATGGCGCTTGGGGCGCAAACGGTCGATGTGCTGAGCATGATTGTGCGGCAAGGTATGGTTCCGGTCTTCATTGGACTCGGCATCGGGCTGGGCTCTGCCCTGGCCCTTGGACGCCTGCTCAGCGCGCAGCTCTATCAAGTTTCGCCAAGTACCAATACTTCTCGCCTCCACCGCGCTGCTACTCGCATTCGTCGCCCTCATCGCCTGCCTTTTCCCTGCACGACGCGCGACGCTAGTAAATCCCATCGAAGCGCTGCGGGCGGAATAGCTATCTTCTACGGGAAACGCCGCGACCGCGACAGCGCATCGTCAAACCTCCGGACATAACATCCACCGTTGCAGCAAAGCTGGTTCGCCCGCTTGCATGCGAAATCTGGCGTGCGGTCTACAATTGGCGTATACAATGATGATCGAAAAACCGCTGTTGAGGCGGCGGTTTCCCGGGTAAAAAGCACCGTTAGCTCAATTGGCAGAGCAGCTGACTCTTAATCAGCGGGTTGCTGGTTCGATTCCAGCACGGTGCAGTTTTCAGCGCTGGAGCGAAGCGTTCCAGCACGCCAGGCACTACACCGGAGATGAATTCGTTACTTTTCAGCACTGCTTTGGTCTTGCTTTCGACCGGGCAGTCTGAGGTACTCTCTGGGCGGCGAGACACACCAGCTTATGAAAACAATTATTCTTTCTCTCAGCATCGCGGCGTTCAGCCTCAACATTCAGGCGCAAACCGCACCTGATGTTCCGACGAAATACAACGAAGCGACCGTCGCCCAGCTCCAGGCGGCAATGGCTTCGGGCAAACTCACATCGGTCGAGCTGACCAAATATTACATCGCGCGCATCGTCGCTCTCGACCAGAGCGGCACTGACAACGGGGTGAACTCCATCATGGAATTAAACCCCGATGCGCTCGAGCTGGCGGAGCGCGCCGACAGATTGCGCAGGCAAGGCACTGTCCTCGGACCGCTGCACGGCATTCCCGTTTTGATTAAAGACAACATCGACACGGGCGACAAGATGCAAACCAGCGCGGGATCGTTTGCCCTGGTGGGCAGACCGGCGTTGCGCGATTCCACCGTGGCGGCGAATTTGCGCGCGGGCGGCGCCGTCATTCTCGGAAAAACGAATCTCTCGGAGTGGGCCAACTTCCGTTCGTTCGAAGCAACCAGCGGCTGGTCCGGACGAGGCGGGCAGACGAATAATCCTTACGCGCTTGATCGGAATCCTTGCGGCTCGAGCGCCGGCTCGGGCGCGGCAGCTTCAGCCAATTTCGCCACTGTCTCGCTGGGCAGTGAAACCGACGGGAGCATCGTCTGTCCAGGCAACGCTAATGGGGTGGTCGCGCTCAAGCCTACGGTAGGTCTGGTCAGCCGGGCTGGCGTTGTCCCCATTTCCCACACGCAAGACACCGTCGGCCCGCACGCGCGCACCGTGGCCGATGCCGCTGCGACTCTCGGGATTATCCAAAGCCGCACGTTCGATGGACGTGATCCGGCCACTGGCGGTGTACCGCTGGGCTGGCAGGGGACAGGAAAGCAGCGGCCGACGAATATTCCCACGGACTATACTCGCTTCCTGGACCCGAATGGGCTCAAGGGCACCCGCCTGGGCCTAACGCGCGTAGGATTGACCGGTTTTACCAACGTATCCACACCACAGCCGGTGCTGGACGAATTCGAGCAAGCGGTAAAATCTCTGAGGGACGCAGGAGCGACCGTGATCGATCTCGACGCGCAAGGTTTCACCTTTCCCATGCCGTTTAACGCCGAATTCCTCGTTCTCTGCTACGAGTTCCGCCAGGACGTCAGGGCCTATTTCCAAACGCGGGTGGGCGTGCCGGTGGCTGGTGGCACACTTCACACCGCGATCGAGTTCAATCGGGCTCATGCCGCTATCGAGATGCCATTTTTTAATCAGGATATCTTCGTGTTCTGCGCCGCGCTCGAGCAGGGCCCGGACACGCCACAGCCGCTGTTCGGCGGGTTGACGTACAACCAGGCGCTACAGAGGGATCATCATGCCGGCGTTGAAGGGATCGATGCCGCCCTTAGGAAATTTAATCTCGATGCTGTCGTCTCTGCGACTGACAACCCGGCGTGGACAACCGACTTAATTTACGGCGATCGCTTCATCTTTGGGACATCAAATCTCGCCGCTACCGCAGGCTATCCTATTATCCAAGTGCCAGCGGGTATGGTGTTCGGTACTCCGCTCGGAATCAGCTTCTTCGGCACCGCTTTTAGTGAACCAACGTTGATCAAGCTAGCCTCGGGGTTTGAAGCAGCGACCGAGGTGCGAAAGAAAAATCCGCCGAAGTTCCTTGATACGACGCCAGCCCATCACATTAAGGGGACCGACCTCACACCGCCGGCCCAAGATACAGACGTGGTAAATCCCGAAAACGCTAAAAAGATGCCGCACCATATGTAAGTGCTCGTGGTGTCATTCNNGCGTTTCGGTTCTTTATTGGCAGAGAGGCGAAGAATCGCTCGTTTGCGTGACAGAGCACAAAGGGCCAGGAAGCTGCCGATGACTACCGCACGCTATCTCTTCGTCGTGGCTCTTCTTCCTCTTGGAGTGGTCGCCCAGGATTCACCAGCGCCCGCTCCAAGGCTTGTCGCAACAGCCATGAGCACGGGGACCTTGCCACCTGCGCCGCCGGCTCCGGATGCGAACGAATTGGCAAGGCTTCTGAAAGAGTTTCTCGCCGGCGCCTCGCGCAACGATCTCTCTGCGCACGAGCGCTTCTGGGCCGATGATCTGATTTACACCGGCTCAGTGGGTCGGCGGCTCGGCAAAGCGGACATTCTGCGCGAAGTGCGCGCGGAAGGCCCGCCTAAGGCTGACGAAGGCACGACCACCTACACGGCCGAGGAGATTCGCATTCAGCAATACGGTGACGCGGCGATCGTCGCGTTCCGGCTCGTTGGCACCACAACGAAGGGCGATAAGACAGAAGTGGCGAACTATCTCAACTCCGGCACGTTTCTGAAACGCAACGGCAAATGGCAGGTGGTCAATTGGCAGGCAACGACGATGCCCGCCAAAGCGGAAGAAAAGAAGTAGTCGCGTCCGCGCGCGCTCTGAGCT
>QHBL01000059.1:0-379 GCA_003244125.1 Chthoniobacterales bacterium | reverse complement strand
TTCAAATCGACCCGGCGCTGAATCCAGCGAACGGTCTTTTCGTCGAAGCCGGCGTTGATGATGTCCGGCACGCTGAGATTCTCTTCGACGTAAAGGCGCAGGATGGAGTCGAGCACATCGTAAGGCGGGAGCGTGTCCTGGTCTTTCTGGTTCGGGCGCAACTCCGCGCTCGGCGGTTTGTCGATGGTAGAGTGCGGAATGATCTCGCATTCACGATTGATGAAACGCGCCAGCTCGTAAACCATGGTCTTGGGCACGTCACTGATGACGGCGAGACCGCCGGCCATGTCGCCGTAAATCGTGCAATAACCAACCGCCAGCTCGCTTTTGTTACCAGTGGAAAGAACGATGTGACCGAACTTGTTCGAGAGCGCCATCA
>QHBL01000006.1 GCA_003244125.1 Chthoniobacterales bacterium | reverse complement strand
GTTCAAAGACAAAGCGAAACTCCAGCGGCATGTCGTCCCATAGCTGCTTCCCGCAGGCGGCGGTGATCCGGCGGCGAGTTTCTTTGCTAGCGCGAACGCCATTGATGATGTTTCGCAGCGAATTGGGCGAGAGACGCGCTTTCAGCGCCACCTCTTCATGAAACAAGCGCTGCTCGTGCAATGCGGTTCGATATCGGAGCTGCAATTCGCGCATTTGGCGTGGCATTGAGGACAACTTTAACCACCAATATTATGGCGGCAACAAATTTATTTCACAATTTCCACGCCGCTGGATTTCATCGTATCGTTTCCGCGAATTCATTGTGCCAATCCGCCGACGATATGCCCCGCCGTCCGCAGCCGAACGAGCAATAAGTCGCAGGATTCGAGAAGTTCGGACCGACTACCGACTCTCACGTCGCTCGGTAGCTGAGCAGATTGGAATCAGCCCAGATCGGCTAAACAGAATTGAGCGGGGATTGGTAGCCGTTCGGGCAGGGATGGCTTGGGGGTTTTGCGAATTGACTCATACAAACCAGTGGTGGCTGGCCTTCGGGGAACCATACCCTCGGCTTGGCGAGTGGGTTCAGTCGCTATCCCAGGAAGACACAGAGCGCCCGTTTTTGCAGGTGATAAATGAATTTGCAGAAGCTTATAACGCTGGTCCGGCGACAACAAAGCAACGTAATGCGGAATTCGAGCAGCTCTACGCGAATGCGCCTGACAACATCAAAAAATGGGTCGACGACTACTTTAAGTTCTACTTAAATCGTCTCCAAGCTGTGAGGAACTGGCCCGAACTCCGCCGCAAGTTGATAAGAACAACGGCTGACAATCCAGGCGCGCGATCATTTCTCGCCCGCAAATTCGGAGTGTCGCCTGCTGCGGTTTCGCAATGGCTGTCGGGCGCGAGTGCGCCGGCAGCTGATACGGCGCTCCGGCTGCAACACTGGGACGGAAAAGTCCCGGAAACAAAAACGCTGCCGTCACGTAAGCAGCGCGACGACGGCACAACCAGAGAAGGCAAATCAAAAGCTGATGAAATACCCGACTCGGTCAGGAAAAAATAGCAGCAGTACGACAGCGCTGCAATCAGAACGCAGCCGCGACATCGGAAATCGAACCACCAGTGCGCCGTCGCATGAGATTCCGGTGGTGACGATGGATCAATTGCAGCGCATGGATAAAAGCGAGGTTGAGTCGTTGGCGGAGCGCTTTCGAGCATCGCCCAGAACAGCACGTGCGCATGACGTGTTCGCGACGGAAATAAAGGTCGTGACGGTACGAGAGCAGAGTCTGGAATCGCGGCAGGAGCAGATGATTCAGACCGCTGATGACATTGGACGCTTGTGGCTACGTACAATTGCTTCGGCTCCATGGTACGATGAGCAGAAGGAACACATGGTCTGTTTTCTCCTGGATACGCAGCATTATTTGAAGGGTTACACGCTCATCAGCATTGGATCGCTAAACGAAACGCTTGGGCATTGCCGTGAAGTATTCCGGCCGGCAATCGCAGCCGCCGCTCACAGCATCATTGTCGCGCACAATCATCCGTCCGGCTCAATGTATCCGAGTATCAATGATTCATTGCTCACGCGGAGACTCTTCCGGGCAGGCGAATTACTCTGCATTCCACTGTTAGATCACGTAATCATTGGACGCGAGGACTGCTACAGCTTTCGAACCTCTACGAACATTTGGGGCGAGAAGACTACCAAAACAACTCGAAGAAAGAATCGCCGGGAGGACGAGAAATTAGAGATTCCCGAAAACTGGGAAATGGTCGCGGGTATCGACTTCACTGGTTACCTAGATCGCGATTGCGAAGAGCGCATCATCTACAAGACGCGCAGGGCACGTTGAAGGCTGCGAAGTACGATCCCGGAATAGTGGCAATCGAAGATGTAACCCGCGAACAGGTCGTGCAGTGGATTAAGGGGTGCATTATCCCACAGGAGTTCGAGGCGGATTTCGTCGTGTCGGTCAGAGCCGCAAAGCGCAGCAACAACAATCCCAAAGGAGCGAACTAATGAGAGCGCGACCAAAGAAAATCCGCCTTCGGTTCCTGGCATCAGAAGAGTTAGTGAACGCGATCGACAAAGGAGCGAAAGGGTTACGCGTGTCGCGCGCGGCCTTCGTTCGGCTCGCGATCCAGGAAAAGCTTCCTGCGTTAGGGAAAGCGGCTGCGAAGATGCCGCGCAATCGTCGCGTCACACTTCGGATGCCGAGAGCGTTGAAGACCGCTGTTGACGCAAAGGCTCGCAAGCTGGGCATTTCCAAGTCTCAACTGTTCCAAAGAGCGCTTGGTCGCCAGCTCAGGAGAGAGGAGCCGAGCAGGTGAGCGACGACCATACATATTTGCTGGGAGAGTGGAGGGATTTCCTCGACGCTCAAATGGAGGTCTTCGACCACGAAATGGAAAAACAAAATGGTCGACCTTTTCGAGCCGACGATGTGAACGTCGCCTTTTTGGAAGTCGACAATCAAATTTACAAACGCGAGATCGACGACGCCGTCATGCACTTCGTTCAAAACGGTGCGTGGCCTAAACTGTCGGTCGCTCAGCTGCGACTGCTATCTCTGCGCGCTTTCATGGCGCGAGGAGTTCTGCTCGCGTTGTTGGACGGTTCAGCGGCTATTGGTCCAGAACTGGAATTTGGCAGGCGCTGTCGGGATCAAAGCCCTCGCCGCAGATTTCCTACGCAACAGCCCGACGCACTACAGCCGATTCCGAAAG
>QHBL01000265.1 GCA_003244125.1 Chthoniobacterales bacterium | reverse complement strand
TCTGCGCCGACACCTACGGCGTGATGATTTACCAGGAGCAGGTCATGGCCGCCGCGAGCAAACTGGCCGGTTACTCGTTAGGCCAAGCCGATTTGCTGCGGCGCGCGATGGGGAAAAAAGATCGCGAAAAAATGGCGAAAGAGCGCGCTGTCTTTATCAAAGGTTGCGCGGAGACGAACAAAATTGCCGAAAAAAAAGCGAACACGATTTTCGATCTGCTGGAAAAGTTTGCCGGCTACGGATTCAACAAGAGCCACAGCGCGGCCTACGGGCTGATCAGTTATCAGACGGCGTATCTTAAGGCGAATTATCCGGTCGAGTTCATGGCTGGATTGCTGAGCAACGAGATTAATAACACGGACAAGATTTCGGTGCTGGTGGGCGAGTGTAAGCGGATGGGAATTACCATCCTGCCGCCGGATGTGAATCGCAGCGGCTTGAAATTCTCGCCGGAGATTTCTTCTGCAGCGGCGGTCTGTGAGCGCCGAATGCTGCACAGAGACCACGCGGCGGACGACGGTCGTAGACCGCCGCTACAGGACGAGGCCGGCGCCATTCGCTTCGGGCTGGCGGCGATCAAGCACGTAGGCGCGGGCGCGATGGAGATGGCGATTCGTGAGCGGGAGCGTGGCGGCGAGTTTGGATCGCTGGAGGACTTTTGCCGCCGGCTCGATCCGCGTATCGCGAATCGCAAGATGCTCGAGTCGCTCATCAAGTCAGGCGCGTTCGATTTCCTCAGCCGCGAACGCGCGGAGCTTTTTGCCTGCATCGATGATGCGCTGGGGGCGGCCTCGGCGGCGCATCGCGATCGCGCGGCGGGCCAGGTCTCGCTTTTCGGCGATGCCCACGATGAGATCGCGCCGGTGCGGCAGCGCTCAGTGACGCCGTGGAGCGATCGGGAGAAAATGCTATACGAAAAAGAGCTGCTCGGATTTTACGTGAGCGGCCATCCGCTCGATGCGCACGCGCATCTTCTCGCGAGCGGGAATTACCGCACGATCTCTTCGCTGAACGAACTTTCTGACCGCGCGACATTTCGCATCGCCGGAGTGATCGCGCAGGTGGAGAAGAAGTTCACGAAAAAGGATGGGAAGGCTTTTGCCGTGGTGTGGGTGGAGGATTTGACGGCGTCGCTCGAGCTTGTGATCTGGAATGATGTTTACGCGGTATGCGCGGAGAAGCTGGTCGCGGGCACCGTGGTCGGCGTGCGCGGGATGCTCGATTTGCGCGATGAAGCGTTGCGCGCGGTGGCGCAAAGTGTGTGCGCCTTGAGCGCCGGCAATGGCGTGCCCCTGCGAGTGAGCGAAGAGATTGCGCCGCTCGAGTTGCATTTCGCGCCGGAGACGAGCAGCGATGAGTTGCGGGAAGTGCGCGCGATTCTGGCCGGCTGTCGCGGTAGCCGTCCCGTGCATCTGCTTTTCCACACAGGTGATGGCAACGTGGTTCGCGTCAATGCCGGGATGAATTTTTGCATTTCGCCAGCGGCGGAGGTGCGGGAGAAATTGCGGCGCTGGCTTTCTTCGGAGAATGGCGCGCCGGAGCTCGTGGCCTCGGCCGCGGCGTAGGCGCGAGAGGTATGGCGTTGTAGCTGCCGTCCGTCCTCGGCGGCAGGAGGGGATGCGTGGTGTGGTTCTTTCTTGAGCTGGGTTTGATGCAAGCGCCATCGGGCAACGTCTGCCGCTGGGGACAGCGGCAGCTACAACGCCCACTTTGCTATTGGCTGGGCGATCGGGCGGGGACGGACAATGGCAACGGTTGTGTCCCAGCCTCGTCTTTGTCGCAGAGTGATAAAGTTCGCGTCGCTCCGGTGGGATCGGCGAGCGTGAGTTGACGCGCGGTGATGGCCATCTGCGAGAGAGGCACTCCGGAGTCGCCCTGCTGCAATGCAATTCCTCGAAGGCAATTGGCCGACGACTCGAGCTCCTGCGGGAAATGCAGCTCGGTCGCAGGCGAAAATGTGGCGGTGATGTTTTTGCGATCCTGGAAATTGATCGCGCCGGAGAACGCAGCCGTGATGTCATTGATGGTGACACTGCACGAATCAAGCGCGAGGGCGTTATCCCGAAGAACGCCGTGAGCCGAGCCTTTTGCGTCATCTGTTTGCACACCAAGCGTGAGAGTGCAGTTGGTGTCGTCGCCGCTGGCATCGAGCTGAGTGAAGAGCGTCCCGGTGAGGGGGCCGAGTAGCGGAACGCGCGCGTCATACTGGCTAAGATCGTGGCACCAACTGTCGCCCGAGAGTTCGAATGTTCGCCGCCGCGAAAAATCAACCTGGCCAGTTCCACGCAGAAAATCTTCGCCGCGCCGCAGCTCGAATTGCGTCAGCTGCATCCGCGGGGAATCGAGCGTGAGCCGCGCGGTGAGCGAATCGACCGGGGTTCGAAAAATCTTTAGCGCGTCACCGGTGAGGGCGAGTTCACCATCGACTTTGCGCTCGTGCGCGTGAACGCGACCGCGGATCGCCACCTTGCCCGCAAAGGCATCTGTTTCGGCGCCGAGCAGCTCCGCGAATTCACCCAGATCGCCGATCGAGCCTGAGACATCGCCGCGAAAATCGGGGTTGAGCCAATTCGCGCTGAGTGAAGTTTCACCGCTGAGCGTCAGCTCGTTGCCTCGCTGTTTGATGTACAATTCCTGGAGCTGAACGGTGCGCTCGTAGTAATTCGCGCCGATCATGATGACGTCGGCGTTGCGTTCGCGCCAGTTGAAGCCGGTCAGCTCTGTCCAAAGCGAAGCGGTGGCGTGAAGAAGATCGCGGGGATCACCGCGGAAACTGAACTTCGAGGCGCGGAGCGAGCCATTCACCGGCTCAGTCCATCCCAGCGCGGGCGCGAGTTGCGAAAGCGAAACGCCGGAGGCGCTGCCGGCCGCTTCCCACATACGTGTGCTTCCGGTGCGTTCAGTGGCGAGATTCGCCCGGAGATTGCCGTTGAAGACGGTGACGCTTCCTTCCGCCGCGATGCGCGTCGCGCGCAGCCGCCGCAGATCGAGCGCGAGCGAATCGATGCTCAGTCCCTCGAGCAACCTAATGGCACCGATGGTGAGCCGCCCGTCCTGCCAACGAGTGACGCCGTGCACGTCAGCGAAAGTTTTTTGCAAATACGGGCCGCCGAGTTCAATCGAGCCGATGGTCAATGCGCCACTGCCGCGCGTGGTGCCGGAAATACGCGTGTCGTGCAACTCCACCCGCGCGAGCGATTGGGCGCAAAGAATGTCATCGGCTGAAATCTCGAACTCCTCCGGCAAAAGTGAGCCGAGCGTTGCCCAATCAACATTTCCAGCCGATGCCAGGGCGCGGCCCCGCAGGACGACGCGCGCGTGTTCGATGCGCAGCGAACGCAATGGTCGACTACGTTCAGAGCGATCGAACAACGAGGCGAGTCGGAACCCGGCTTCCACGTGCGGCGCGCTCATCTCGAAATGCGCGCCACCCACGCCGGGCCGCAGCACATGCAGGCCAAGGATTTCCACCGGATGCAGAAAGGGCGCGCGGATTTCGCTCGTGGTGATGGTCAGCCCGGAGCGCTGCGCTTCGTAGCGCAGCCATAGCGCAACCGTGTGGGTCAGGACGAACGGCGAAAGCAGGCTGCCCAGCGCGAGCAGCAGAAGAAGAATCGAAAGCGCGAGCAGCAGCCTGTTTTTCGCCGACATAGATTCAGTGGGCGAAGGAGTCGATCACGTGTGCGGTTTTGCATCGTAGAAAACGACGCGCACCTTATCGCTCGCGGGCAAACGCGTGATGAGCTGGCTGCGGAACATTTGCTCGGCCCGCGCCGCGATGTCGCTTTGCTGCGCCTTTTCGCGCGCCAGGGTGGCCAGCGCGGCGAGCTCCGATTGTACATCAGTGCCGGAGATAGGGTTCCAATATCCGTTCTCAAAAACGAGCACGTCCACGTTCTCCTGCTGCACGCCGAGAACTTGCGCGTGCGGGAGACTGACGAGCGTCTCACTCGGCTGCACGTTGACGCTGAATTGCTGACGCAAATCGAATCCGCCGCGCGCGGCGAAAGTGCCGTGCAATTTCAGTCGCTTGGTGCTGCCGGCCCAGGTATGGGAAAATTCGTGCTCGACTTCGAGACGCTGCGAAATGAGCGCGAGCTCAGCGATGGGTGAGGTCT
Source organism: Chthoniobacterales bacterium (assembly GCA_003244125.1). Next base: position 22 of record QHBL01000265.1, on the reverse strand, counting down.
GCTCGAAATAAACGCGATCGTT
>QHBL01000120.1 GCA_003244125.1 Chthoniobacterales bacterium | reverse complement strand
TTCGCATTGCGCTCCGACGTCACGCAGCAGCTTTGCAACCGCCTCCTTCTTCAACGTCACCGCGCAACGCATCCTGAAATTGCGCAGCAGAAAATTCGCCAGCCTCTCTTCATCGTCGGCCTGCCTCGAACGGGAACGACCCTGCTCCACACCCTGCTCGCTGCCGATCCCGCCCACTGCGCGCCATTGACCTGGGAAGTGATGGAACCGTGCGCCCGCGCCGCTGAAGCTCCCAGCGCCCGCATTGGTCGCGTCGAACAAAACCTCCGCTGGTTGAAATGGCTCGCGCCCGATTTCTGCCGCATCCACGCCACCGGCGCGCGACTTCCGCAGGAATGCGTGAGCCTGATGAGCCCCAGTTTCCTCAGCGACCAGTTCGACACCATGTACGATGTGCCGTCGTATCGCCGCTGGTTTTTGCGCCAGGACCTCGCGCCAGCCTACCGGTTTCACCGCCGATTCCTCCAGCATTTGCAACACAGCAAGGCGAACCGCCGTTGGATCCTGAAAGCACCGGCGCACATGTTCGCCTTGCCCGCACTGCTCGCCGCTTATCCCGACGCAATCTTCGTCCAGTCGCATCGCGCGCCGCTCGAAGCCATCGCCTCCGTTTCGAGTTTGATCACCATCCTCCGCCGCATTTTCAGCGACGATGTCGATGCGAGCGAGATTGGCGCCGAGGCGTTGCGCTACTGGTCGGAAACGCTGAACCGTTTCATGCAACAACGCGATCGCCTGCTCGATGGCCGCGTTTGCGATCTACTTTACCGCGACATTCAGCGCGACCCGCTTGGCGCCATCGCGCAGGTTTACGATCATTTTGGCTGGAGACTTTCGCGTGAAACAGAAGCGCGCATGCAGAAAGTGCTCAGGCAACAACCGCGCGAACTCCACAGTCACCACCGCTATCACGCCGCCCAGTTCGGCTTTCGCGTGGAAGAGGAGTCCGAGCTGTTTGGAAGCTACTGCGAGCGCTTTGACGTTTGCAGCAAAAGCGCGCGCCTCTTCGTCCCGCTCGTGACGCGCGGGCTCAGCTGGCGCGAAACAGTTTCGTTGTAGGCAAAGCTCGCATCTACATCACAATGCCGCCGTCGATGCAGATCACCTGCCCAGTGATGTAGCTCGCTTCACTCGACGCCAAAAACGCGACCAGCGCCGCCACCTCTTCCGGCGCGCCCACGCGTTTCAATGGAATGCGATCGTGAAACCAGTTCTTCACTTCATCCGACAGACCCCGTGTCATGTCCGTCGAGATGAATCCGGGCGCAATTGCGTTAACGGTCACATTGCGGCTGGCCAGCTCACGCGCGAGCGATTTAGTGAAGCCGATCAGTCCCGCTTTGCTCGCCGCGTAGTTGGTTTGGCCGGCGTTGCCGATAACCCCCGTGACCGAGCTGATGTTGATAATGCGTCCGCTGCGTTGTTTCGCCATCGCCCGCTGCACCGCCTGCGTGAAATTAAACGCGCCCTTAAGATTGACGTTCAACACCAAATCCCAGTCTTCCGGCGACATTCGCATATTCAAATTGTCCCGTGTCACCCCGGCGTTGTTCACCAGGATATCGGCCCGCGCGAAATCGGTCAGGATCTCCCGCCCGATTTTCTGCACCGCCGCGTGATCGGCCACATCCACCGCATAGGCTTTGGCCCCATCCGCGCGTATCGCGTTGATCTCATCCGCCGTCTTCGCGGCATTCGTTTCCGTGCGGCTGACGCAGGCCACGCGCGCCCCTTCACTCGCCAGCCGCACCGCGATGGCATGACCAATCCCCCTCCCCGCGCCAGTCACAACCGCGACCTGGTTCTCAAATCTCACCGGCACATGCTGCGATGATCGCTCGCTGTGTCAACGCAGCGGCGCATTTTTGCCATCCACCTCTGCCGAAAGTGCGGTTAGGATGAAGCGTGACCGCGATCAAAAGCGCAACTTTGCCCAGCCCGCGCTGGACCGATTTGCCTGAGCGCGGCACCCCTCTCATCCTGCGCGTTTTCCACTGGATCGCCATCACTTGCGGCCGCGCCACCGCCCGCGTTCTGCTCTATCCCATCAACCTCTACTTCGTCATCGGCGCGCGCACAGCCCGCCGAGTTTCTTATCAATACCTCCGGCGCATACTTGGCCGGCGCGTCCACTGGCGCGATGTCTTCCGCCATTTCCATTACTTTGCTTCCACCATTCTCGATCGCGTCTATCTCTTGCGAGGTGAATTCTCGCGCTTCAACGTCACCGTGCACGGCGCGGACATTCTGCATCGCAACATGGAAACCGGTCAGGGCTGTATTCTGCTCGGCTCGCATCTCGGCAGCTTCGAAGTGTTGCGCACGCTCGGCCTGACAAAACGTTTTCAGCTCAAGGTGCTCATGAACGTCGAGCACAACGAAAACCTCACTCGTTTCCTCGATAGCCTTAATCCCGACGTCGCGGACACCGTTATCGTTCCCGATCGGCCTGACACTCTCCTTCGCATCCGCGAAAATCTCGACCGCGGTTTTCTCATCGGCACGCTCGGAGATCGCGTTACCGAAAACGACAAAACCACCTCATGCCATTTCCTCGGTGCGCCAGCGACGTTCCCGGCTGGACCAATGATCATTTCAGCGTTGATGCATCGCCCCATCGTCCTCTTCTTCGGCCTTTATCGGGGCGGCAATCGTTACGAAATTCACTTCGAGCATTTCGCCGACGAGATCCTTTTGAACCGCGAACGGCGCACCGAGCAACTCCAGCAATGGACACAATGTTATGCTGATCGCCTCGAGCACTACACGCGCATGGCCCCCTACAATTGGTTTAACTTCTATCCATTCTGGAGCTAACGAGCTACAGCTTTGAAAGCCACCACACACCCGATCGTCGACCAGGCCGAAATCCGGACGCTTATTCCCCACGCCGGCTCGATGTGCCTGCTCGATCACGTTCTCGAATGGAACGAACAATCCATCGTTTGCGTGAGTCAGACGCATCGCGATCCCGCAAACCCTCTCAGACGCGCTGGACGACTCTCGGCGATTCATGCCTTCGAGTATGGCGCGCAGGCGGTCGCCATTCACGGCGGCTTGCGCGCGCGCGCCTCGGGCGCCTTAGCACCCCCAGGTTATCTCGCCGCCCTGCGCGACGCCACCTTGCACACATCGCAGCTCAATGCTTTTCCTTCCGCATTGCAAGTTCAAGCCGAGCAACTCTTCGCCGACCGAGCTAACTCCGTTTATCAATGTTCCATCTTCGCCGGAGACACCTTGCTTGCGCATGGACGTGTCACCATCATCCTGCGAGACACTGGAAAGGTTGGCCGCCGTCCTGTCCCATCTCCTGGCATAACCTCCGATCGCTTCATCCCATCCGATCACCCCAGCCTAGCCGGCCACTTCCCTGATGAGCCAATCGTACCCGGCGTAGTTATCCTCGATGAGCTCATGACTGCGCTAGCTCAAGTAGGACAGTCATCCAGTGAGTTAAGCCGGATTAGCTCGGTCAAGTTTCTCGCCCCCCTCCTGCCTGAGGAACGGTTTGCCATTTCCTTTGACCCTTCGCCCGAAGCGCAGCATCTCGACTTTCGCTGTCGCACGGCCGATCGCGTCATCGCACAAGGTCGTTTCGAGCTAACGATCCATGACTAAGCGTCCCCAGTCGCCGGCGTTTGATCCGCCGCTGCGGAACGAGCGCCTCGCGACCTTACTTAAGCAATTCCCGGAGCCTCTCTTTGGCGACCGACTCTATCGAAGCATCGAGTTGCTCGAACGCTACAGCATCGATGCTGCGATTGATGTACTCACGCGGCTAGAGATTCTCGATCATCTCACAGAGTGGCGCTCGGCCGCTAACTTATGTGAACTACTCTCCTTTCAGCCTCGTTTTACTTTCGCGCTGAACTGGCTTTTGCAGCGCGTGATTGAAACAGGTTGCCTCGAAACGCAGAGGGACGGTGGGGAAGCCGCGCCGCGCTATCGATTGCGAGGCTTGCCGTGGCTACCTGATCTCAACCACCTTCGAGCTATCGGTTTGGATATTGACCCGGTTAACGCGCCTACTTTAGCTTTGCTCGAGACCGCCGCGCGTCTCTATCCTGCCGTCGCGCGCGGCGAACAAAGCGGCGAGCAGGCGCTCTTCGGCACCGAAGGAATACCACTCTGGCTTAACTACTTTTCTAACAAGAACCCGACTTATGCCGTCAACAACTGGGTCGCGGCCATCGCTGCGACGAGCGCGATTCAGCAACATGGAAAGCTGCGCGTCCTCGAGCTCGGCGCGGGAGCAGGAAGCGCCAGCGAGATTCTTTTGCGTTGCCTCGATCAAGCTAATCTTTTGCCAAAACTGGAGAACTATCTAATCACCGAACCAAACGCGTTCTTCCTTCGTCGCGGTCAGCGCGAACTATCCAGCAAGTATCCTCATCTACCGCTGAAGTGGCGCGCACTTGATATTAACGAGGCGTGGCCGGAGCAAGGAATCGCGCCGGGCGAATTCGACCTGATTCTCGGAGTCAATGTCCTGCATGTGGCAAACGACCTGTTGCGAGCGACGCGGCAGGCGCGAGAAGCTCTGGCCGGGAACGGCTGGTTAGTTATTGGTGAATGCGTTCGGCCGCATTCTCATCAACCCATTTATGTCGAGCTGATCTTCCAACTCCTCGACAGCTTCACCAGCGTTCTGATCGACCCGGACATTCGGCCGAATCCCGGCTTTCTCACCGCGGAGCAATGGCAGCGCGTTTTTGCCTGCGCCGATTTCACCCGCACCGAAGTCACTCCCGACATCGACCGCATCCGCGACATTTACCCGCACTTCTTCACCGCGGCCATTTCCGGCCAAAAGTGAATCGCAAAGCGACTGGTCAGAGATGTCTCGACTTCGCTTCGCTCGACATGACAGGACGCGGCGACAACAGCCACGACGTTGGAGCTGCCGCCCGTCCTCGGCGGCGGAGAGGCAAGGCGTGGTGGTCCATTCCATCCTCCCCCGCGACCGACGTGAGCTAACGACGTTTCCCGATTTCCACACCCTGCTCCGCTCTGCTACTTTCATCGCGAGATGCCCGATGAAGTGACGAAACGCATCGCGCTCGAGATCGCGCACGTCCTTTTCATCGACGTGATCGGTTATTCCAAGCTTTCTATCAACGACCAGCGCGCGGCGCTCGATGAACTTACCGCGGTCGTGCGCGGCTCGGAGCATTTCCAGAAAGCCGAAGCGGCCGACAAGCTCATCCGCATCCCCACCGGTGATGGCATGGCGCTGGTTTTTTACACCAGTCCAGATGCGCCGGTGGAATGCGCCATCGAGATCGACCGCGCGCTGAGGAATCATCCGAGGCTGCGCTTGCGCATGGGTGTGCACAGCGGGCCGGTCAGCGGAGTCATCGATGTCAACGAGCGTGCGAATGTCGCCGGCGCCGGGATCAATCTCGCCCAGCGCGTGATGGATTGCGGCGACGCCGGGCACATTCTGCTCTCGAAACATGTCGCGGAAGATTTGGCTGAATTCGAGGAATGGCGCTCGGCCCTGCACAATCTCGGCATGTGCGAAGTGAAACACGGAGTGCGGGTTTGCATCGTCAATCTTTACTGCGACGACTTCGGCAATCCCGCGCTTCCCAAAAAATTTAAGCTTCAGCGGAAACGCCGGGCGCGGATGCGCTGGGCTGCGCTCGCCCTCGGGTTGGTATTGCTCGGCGCGATCGTCGCCGGTTCCATCATTCTCTCTCGCCGATCAACTCCCGCAACCGCGCTCGTTCCGGAGAAAAGCATCGCCGTTTTGCCTTTCGAAAATCTGAGCAGCGAAAAAGAGAACGCCTATTTCGCCGACGGCGTACAGGACGAGATTCTGACCAATCTCGCCAAAATCGCGGACCTCAAAGTGATCAGCCGCACCAGCGTGATGCAATACAAGACTAGTCTCGCGCGCAACCTGCGCGAGATCGGCAGGCAGCTCGGAGTCGCGCACCTGCTCGAAGGCAGCGTTCAGCGCGCGGCCGGAAAGGTGCGGGTCAATGCGCAGCTGATCGACGCGCGCACCGACGCGCACTCGTGGGCGGAAAACTACGACCGGCCGCTCGATGACGTCTTCGCCATTCAAAGCGAGATCGCCAAAGCCATTGCCGACCAGCTTCAGGCGAAGATTTCGCCGCGCGAGAAAGCGGCCATGTCGCAGCCGCCGACCACCGACCTGGAAGCGAACCGCCTCTTCTTGCAGGCGAAGGATCTTGAAGAGGTCAATACGGCCGATCCCCAAGGAAAGCAGAACCTTCTCCGCGCAGAGCAGTTGCTGAATGAAGCAGTGGCGCGCGACCCGAAGTTCCTGGTAGCTCATTGCCTACTCTTCGAGGTCCACATGGACCTCTACTGGGGAGGCTTCGACCACACTCAGGCGCGTCTCGATCTGGCCAAGCCCGCGCTCGACAACGCGTCCCGCCTTCAGCCGGATGCGGGCGAAGTGCACCTCGCGCGCGCCGATTACCTTTACCACGGTTTCCGGGACTACGATGCCGCTCGCGCTGAGCTTGAACTCGCGCGGCGAACACTCCCAAATTCTGCGCAGATTCCTTACTACACGGCGGTGATGGACCGTCGCCAGGGCCGCTGGATCGAGGCCGAGCATAACTTCGCGCGCACCCTGGAACTCGACCCGCGAAACGTCAGCGTTCTCTCTGACACAGCCGAGTTCTACCGGGCGCTGCGCCGATACTCAGAATCGAGTGCCTATTACGAGCGCGTGCTTACCATCTCGCCGCATCAGCATTCCTTCCGCACCCAGATCGCGCAAAACGCGTTCTTCGGTCGCGCCGATCTTCAGTCCTGGCGAACTGAGATCGCCTCCTTGCTGCGCGACGAACCGGATGCGGCTGGAGACATCGTCTATGACCTGTTCTGGTGCGCGCTGGCAGAGCGCGATTCCGCGACAATAGCTCACGCGGTCGCTGCCATCCCGCCGGGGGGTTTGGTAGATCAACGCGGCAACTTCTTCTGGCCGCGCGAATGGTACACTGGCCTCACCGATCGTTCCCTCGGGAATACTGCCGGCGCGCGAACCGCTTTTGCTGCTGCGCGTGTCGCGGTGGAAAAGACGCTGCACGATCAACCCGATTACGCCCCGACGTGGGGCCAGCTCGCTCTGATCGATGCCGGACTCGGCCGCAAAGACGACGCGATCCGTGAGGGCCGTCGCGCCTGTGAGCTGTTGCCGTTGTCGAGAGATACACTCCTTGGCCCCGCATTCATTATTAATCTGGCAATAGTCTATGCGTGGACAGGCGAGAAAGATCTGGCCTTTGAACAGCTAGAAACGGCGGCGCGGATTCCAAATGGCGTCACTTATGG
>QHBL01000033.1 GCA_003244125.1 Chthoniobacterales bacterium | reverse complement strand
GTGAAATGCAGCCCGGCCGTCGGCGCCGCGATCGAGCCATCCGTTCGCGCGAACACTGTCTGATAACGCGCTTCGTCTTCAGATTCCGAAAGGCGCGCAATGTATGGCGGCAGCGGCATCACTCCGGCGCGCTGCACATCGACGTCCTCGGCCAGGATGATTTCGCGCGCGCCTTCCTCGTCGCTTTCTCCCGCTTCCGCGCGAACGCCATTGATCATCGTGACCGCGCCCTTGCGAAAACGACGGCCCGGTTTCACCAGCGCATGCCAGCGGCACGGCGCGACCTTTCGGAGAAACAAAAACTCGACCGCGCCGTCATCCGAAAAATGTCGCGCCGGCAAGACGCGCGAGTCGTTTAGAACCAGCAAATCATCGCGACTGATGAACCGCGGCAGATCGGCGAACGTGGCGTGTTCGATCGATTCACGGCCGCGGCGCAGCACCATCATGCGCGATTGATCGCGCCGCGCGAGCGGGCGTTGCGCGATCAGCTCCCGGGGCAATTGGTATTCGTAATCGTGCAGCGTCTCATCCACTCGGCCAATCTACCAAAATGAGGCGTTTTGGGCGGCGAAAACTCTTTCGTCCGTCGCTCGAAAATGGCATAATCGCGCCCGTGAATCAGCCGGCGGTTTCTCTCGTGGTGGAGTGGCTAAAAGAGATTCGCGATTCACGCGAGCAGATGCCGCGCATCTCCCGTTCGACCCTCCTGCATCTGCGCGAGCTGCGCGCCCCGGCTGCGCCACCGCTGGTGCGCGACAAGGTGAGCGCGCTCGCCGCCATAAACGCGCGAGTTTCCGTTTGCACAAAGTGTCCGCACCTCGCGCGCTCGCGCACCCAGACGGTTTTCGGCGTTGGTAATCCCGATGCGGAATTGATGTTCATCGGCGAAGCGCCCGGCGCGGATGAAGACTTGCGCGGTGAGCCGTTTGTCGGCCGCGCGGGTCAGCTGCTCACCCGCATTATCGAGACCATGGGACTGACGCGGAGCGACGTTTACATCGCGAATATTCTGAAGTGCCGACCTGATATGCCGAGCGCGGTCGCGGGCAATCGTCCGCCCACGCCGGCGGAGATGCAGACGTGCATCAGCTATCTCATCGAGCAGATCGAGATCGTGCGGCCGAAAGTGATCGTGGCGCTGGGTGCGACTGCGGTGGAAGGATTGCTCGGCGCGCGCGGCGTTATGCGGGAGCTGCGCGGCGTGTGGCGTTCGTTTCGCGATACGCCGCTGATGATCACGTATCATCCATCGTATCTGCTGCGTAATCATGCGCCGAGCGAAAAACGGAAAGTGTGGGAAGACATGCTCGCGGTGATGGAGAAACTGGAGCGGCCAATCAGCGAAAAGCAGCGGAGTTATTTTCGGTGATGTTAGCTCGGCGACCTTTCACAGGCGGCGCGTTGTAGCTGCCGTCCGTCTCTGGCGGCAGAGAGAAGGCTCTGTTGCGGTAACGCTGCCCCTCTGCCGGCGAGGACGGCGGCAGCTACAACGGCAGCGACAACTTACAAGCGCGCGCGTGCTGAGCGCAGACGCGTCCGGTTTGCGAGCGTGATCGCGGCAGACGCGGTGATCTTGCGCACTTCTGCGCGCGAAACTTTTACCCGCTCGCGCAGAGCTGTGACCCCGTGTTCCTCCAGCATCTCGAGTGTGCGCACACCAATAAGCACGGGCAATACCGTGGCGATGCGCACACGCGGTGGATTGATCGCGATGCAATACTCCAGACCGGCATCGAGCCCAGCCCGCGCCTCGTTGATCCACCGTCGATAAACCGGAAGAAACTCCGCTGGAGCATCACCGCGCAATTGCGCCGGCGAAACTCCAGCCGCGCGCAGCTCATCCTCTGGAAAATAACAACGTCCCGCGCGCAGATCATCGCCGGCATCGCGCAGGATGTTCACGAGCTGAAGACCGCAGCCGTATTTGCGCGCCAGCTCCATCATCTCCACCTCGTCGCGCGCGGTGAATCCGGAAACTTTTCGATAGCAAAGACGCGTCCAGAATTCACCGACGCATCCTGCGACCATGTAGGTGTATTCGCGCAACTCCTCCGCGTTCGCCAGCGCGCCGAGGCCGTCGCTCCAGCGCGTCAGGTCCAGGCGTTGCCCGCGCGTGATGATGCCGAGCAATGCGCGAATCTCCGCCCGATCGTTCGCCGCCATCTCGGCCAGCTCGCGAAGGAAAACGTCCGCGGCGCCAAGCAGCGTGCGTTCGCCACTTGTCATTCCGGGTGAAGAATCCCGCTGCGCCTGGAGAAGCTCCTTTTGAAGATCAGCAACGACGCCACCGTTGATCGCCGCGGCAAATTGATCGAGCAAAGCGATGCGTTCGGTCACGGCCATGCCAGTGGTATCCGCGATGGTATCGCTCGTCCGCGCCAGCAGATAAGCGAGCGCGACCGGCTCGCGCAGCGCACGCGGCAGAGCACGGATCGACAAATAGAACGAGCGCGAAACGTCGCGCAGTAATTCGTGTGCGCTTTCTGTCATGGCGAAAGATCGCGCACAATGATGTCGTGCGGGTCGGCGTTGCCGAGTCCGAACTGCGCCGCCGCGGTGACGTGCGCCGCCCGCTCGGCTAACGGCGGCAGACTGGCGCGCGCACGCCACTCCGAGATTTTGCGCAGCATTACGGAGTCGAGCGCGACGGGGTCGCGGCTGGCATAAAGGGTGGCGTGGTCGATTTGATAATTCGGCCGCGCCGCGGGGCCGCCGGCGTATTCCGCGATGAGGCCATCAACGACATTGAGCACGACCTTTTTGCCGATGACCGGATCGTTGTAAATCTCCGCGAGGCTCGAGGTGCCGAACGGGCCGGCTTGGGTGAAGCGCCGCCAGTTATCGATGTTCGGCACCGTCATATTGTAAATGCAACCGGCGATTCCGTTCGTCTCGCTGTCGCTCATCACCGGCACATTGATCACCTTCGTCACCTCGCGCAGAATGCGCGCGACATGACTCACCGTGCTGGTGTTCTCCGTGTCGGGAAGCAATGCGCTTGTCCGTGGGAGATAATCGAGGTCGCCCCATATGAGCTTGCCCGCGAGCGATGAAGTAATGGTCGTTTTGGGATCATACCCGTTCTGCGGCGAAATGCTGACGAGGCGGTAACCTTCCGCGCGATAGCCCGCCTCGGTCGCGCCACCGAGACTGCGATCCCACACGATGATCTGGTCGCGCACATGGCCAGCCGCGACCAGGCCTTCTACGATCGCCTCCACCACATCGCGATGCGTGGTGAATATCTCCCCGCCCACGGCGGAAATCTTGATCCCGATTTTATCTTTCGGGCCGATGAGCGAATTCCACGCGCTGGCGACATCGCGCTGATTGGTCGCGGCGGTGACCAGCCGATTCACCATCGCGCGCACGAGAGCCGGATCAGTTTTGTAACGCTTGATCGCGCCGGCGTTGTGCACGAGGTAAACGATGGATGGCGTGGGCTGTGGCGCCGGCGTTTGCGCGGCCGCGAAATGGGTCGCGGCCACACTCAGTAAGAGGAAAACGAGAGGAACATTCGAAGTCATGACGAGCGACGCGCCGAGGAACTCAGACGCCGTGCGTCATCTTTACGTTCATTTCCCCTTTTGCGCACGGATTTGCCCGTACTGCGCTTTCTACAAGACGCGCGGAACGAGCGAGGACAGCAGGGAATTTTGCCGCGCACTC
>QHBL01000125.1:890-2671 GCA_003244125.1 Chthoniobacterales bacterium | reverse complement strand
CGACCACGACACGCTCGTTCGGCAGATCGCGGTGGCGGATGCCCGAATCGCGGAGCTAACCGAGCAGCGCGCGGAATTCGAAACGCAGATCGCGGCGAAAAGCAGCGAGATGGCGCGCCTCGAAACGCAACGCGACGAGGCATCGCGCCTCGAAGAGGAAACCGCGACGCAAGCGGCGGAGGCGCGCGTCATCACCGCTACGCACCAGCAGAAGCACGAGACGCTCCTGGCGCAGCGCGCGCCGATGTTAGCGCGGCAAAGCGAGCTGAACGAGCTGATCGCGAGCCGGCGCGCCGACATCGAAACGTATGAAGCGCGTTTGCGAGCGCAGGCTGAAGAAACGGAAGCGGCGAAACAATCGATCGCGGAGCAGAGCGAAGAACGAACGCGACGCGGAGCCGAGATTGAGAAGTTGGTTACCGAGCGAACGGCGCGTCTCGATGAGATCCACGCGCGGGAAACGGAGCTGCGTGAGGTGCGGAATCGCGTGAGTGAGTTACAGGAGAAACGCGGCGCGCATGCTGTGCGGCAGACGCAACTGCAATTGCAAATGGAGCACCTGCTCGAACACGTGACGCATCGTTATCAACTCGATTTACGCGAGTTTGCGCCTGATGTTTACGCCCACGAGAAAGTGTTGCGTGCGCAGCTGAAACGCGGTGGTGAAGAGGCACCCGGCACGACAACCGAGGACAACTTGCACAAGCTGATCGCGGAGCTGACCCGCCAGCTCGATAATATGGGCCCGGTGAATCTCGACGCGGTGCAGGAGTATGATGAGTTGGAGGAGCGCTACCGTTTTCTCGAGACCCAGGACACCGACCTGACGAACTCGCGCCGTGAGCTGCTCGATGTCATCGCGCGCATCAACCTGACCACGCAAAAAGTTTTCGCCGAAACGTTCGAGCAGGTTCGGCTGAATTTCCGCGAAATGTTCGTCGAGCTCTTCGGTGGCGGCCGGGCCGATCTGCAACTGTTGGATGAGAACGATGCGCTCAACTGCGGCATCGAGATCATCGCCAAGCCGCCGGGCAAACAATTGCAAAGCGTCTCGCTGCTCAGCGGCGGCGAGCGAACGATGACTGCGGTCGCACTGTTGTTCGCGATTTACATGGTGCGGCCGAGCCCGTTCTGTGTGCTCGACGAAATGGACGCGCCGCTGGATGAATCGAACATCAACCGCTTCATTCGCGTGCTCGAGCGTTTCGTCAGCCAGAGCCAGTTCATCATCATCACGCACAACAAACGCACGATCGCGAAAGCCGATATTCTTTATGGCGTCACGATGGAAGAACGCGGCGTGAGCAAGCTCGTCGGAATGAAATTGAGCGCGCCGAGAAAGGCGGAAACGAATGGAGCGACCAACGCAGCCGCCCCCGAATCGCAGCGTCAGTTTTCCATGTCGGAAGAAGCGCCGCGCATTCCGTCGTTGATGGCGCATTAGGAGCCACGGAGCCCGGGCGAAGCCGAAGGATCGCCCGTCCACGTCATTCTGAGCGAAGCCGAAGAATCTCCCGCCGCGAAACCTTTAAGGTAACTTCAACGGGCTCCCTCGGCTTCACTCGGGATGACGAGGTGTTTGCGAAAATTTTTTTGCGCACGCGGCCCGTTGTTAGCTACAATCGTGCGATGCTTCAGACGGCGCGTCCCCGGGGGAAAAAACAGAAAGCAAAAGCGCCGTTGCACCCACGTTATCTCGAAGCTTATCGGCTGATGCTGCAAACCCGCATCTTCGAGGAAAAACTGGCGAGTTTGTATCGCGGCGGCATGATCACCGGCGG
>QHBL01000125.1:0-860 GCA_003244125.1 Chthoniobacterales bacterium | reverse complement strand
TTTGCAAAAAGGCGATGTCTTCGCCCCACTCATTCGCGACCAGGCCGGTCGCACCGCTTTCGGCGAGCCGCTGCTCGATGTCGCGCGCACTTATCTCGGCTCGGTCAAAGGCCCGATGCGCGGCCGAGACGGAAATATTCATCGCGGCCGGCCGCGCGAAGGACAACTGGCGATGATCAGCCATCTGGGCGCAATGATTCCGGTCGTAGTCGGTTCGTTAATGGCGAAGCGCTGGCGGGGGGAAAAGAACTTCATCGGCATGACCACGATCGGCGAAGGCGGAATGCAGACCGGCGCGACGCATGAAGGTTTGAACATCGCAGCGGTCGAGAATGTTCCACTGGTGGTAGTAGCAACAAATAACCATTACGCTTATTCCACGCCGAACAATCGCGAGTTTGCTTGTGAATCGTTAGTCGATCGCGCGCTCGGGTATGGATTCGAAGGTCGCGAAGTAGATGGGACAGACCTGGAGCAGTGTCTCGTCGTCACCGAATCGGCGGTACAACGCGCCCGGGCGGGTGAAGCTCCGCAGCTCGTGGTTGCTTCCACTTTGCGGCTGGCTGGTCACGGCGAACACGACGATTTTAGTTATGTCACTGAAGAGGTCCGGCAGGAATCGTTCGCGCAGGATTGTTTGCAGCGCGCGACCGCTTTCATTCAAGAGCAGGACCTGGCGGACGAAGCGACGCTGGCCGGTTGGCGCGCGCGGGCCACGGAAGAAGTGAACGAAGCCATCGCCACCGCGCAAAAAGAAGCCGCGCCGAATGCGGAGGACGAAAATTGGTGTGCTATTTCTACGCGCGAGCTTTGCGACGAACTAGAATGAGCATCACTTACCTGGAAGCGATCCGCGAAGC
>QHBL01000320.1 GCA_003244125.1 Chthoniobacterales bacterium | reverse complement strand
GAGAAGCGAGAGACCGACGTAAAGCAAGGTAAGTCCGAGATAGAGTGGGTTGCGCGTGAAGCGGAACGGGCCGGTCTCCACTATCACCGTTGTTGGCTGAGTCGGGTTGACGTTCGTCCCATGCTTGATCATTGCTTGACGTCCGGTGGCGACGAGCGCGATACCTGCGAAGAAAGGGATCACTCCAAACCATCGCCAATGATCGTCTCGGAAGATGACCAGCCGCCAGACGCGATCATCAATCAACGCGCCAAGCAGAAAGGCCGAGAGAAAGAACAGCGGCGGGTGAACCGGTACGCCGGAGTGATCAACGGTTGCGCGCATCCGACCTGATTCTAGTCGCGTATCTTCTCACGCGCATCGCGAAAACGCAGCCCGGCCGGATCCTGATGGAAGAACGCACATTGCATAGATACGCAAGCTCGGGCTTGGAGAACACTGCCGCACGCGCAGCTCGTTAGTTGTCGCCAGTACGGGACGGGCAACAAGATTAACTTCCAACATTTTGCTCTTGCTTCATCCCAGCACTTTTTCAGAAATATGCAATATGAACAAGATGCCACCGTTGCAGCTGCGCTGGATGCTGCGCACATCTGTTTGCGTAGCTTACCTCTGCTTTGCTGGCTCTCTGGTGCAAGCGCGGGCGCCTGTTAACCTCGACATTATCAAGCGAGATGGTTACGGCTCGGTGGAACTAAAAGAGTCCGGCATTAACGAATTCGTCGTCCAAGGTCGAATGAACGGACGCGCTGTGCGCCTGATTTTGGATACGGGCGCCGCTTCCCGGAACATCGTCCTCACGAATTCCTTCGCCGGGCTTTTGAAAGTGGCACCGCATCCAGTTAAAGACTTTGGCGTTAGTGTCACCGGTAAACACATCGAGCACTTAACCGAGGGAACAGTGGATTCGTTGGTCTTGGGAAGTGTGCAGATCACAAATACGACGGTGAATTTCGCGTCCTTCGGACATCTCGGTCGCCGCAATCTCCAGGGCGAATTTCGCGCTCCGGACTCTCTTAACGATGCCGAAGCGAGACGCACGGATGCCGATGGTCTGCTTGGACTGGGCTTTCTCCAGAGATGTGCGGCTATCATCGACCCGTCCAATAATCGCCTGTATCTCAAACCTCCCGGGGTGGGAAGAGTGCCACAACTTTCTGCTGCGCTCATCGCCGCCGGATTTTCAGAAGCCAACTTGCAGCTCTCCGGTCTCGGATTGCTGGTGGACGTTTCGCTCAACGGCGTGCCGAGTAAAATGGTCATCGACACTGGCGCTAACCTAAGTGTAGTAGATAGCCGATTAGCTGCGCAGGCGAAACTCAAGACATACGGCTCTGCCGGCGTGCGTATGACTGATAGCGCCGGTGTTGAGACGGGTGTTTCCTGGGCTGATCCGGCGAGCTTCAAAATTGGAGGAGTGGACGCTCTGCGGACGCGACTCATCGTGCGATCGACGAGCATCTATCAACCTACAGGAGGTAAAGTCGGAGGACTGCTCGGTTTGGATTTTATCGGCCAAAGTTGGGGCATTGTTGATTTCGCGCAGCACAAGCTCTACTTCGCGGCGACTAAGTAGTCGGCGGGATTAATTACTTCATCGCCTAACGCTCGCGTCACCGTTCCTCATTCCTCGCGTGTAGTACGATGGCACTTGCGGTGCTAATCACGGTCGCGTTTCAGCTAAGGATGGCGTCCACGGCTGCGCCGGCGTGAATCAGCGTTGTGTCGAGGAACGGCAGACCTTCCGGCGCGGCGGCGCGGAGGAGGAGCGGTAGCTCGGTGCCCGCGAGGACGACGGCTTGGATGCCCGCATCGTTGCGCATTTGCCCGATGATGCTGGTGAGAGCGGTGCGAGTTTCGGGCAGGAACTTGTTCTTGAGCAGTTCGCCAATGTATTTCTCGTGAATGAATGCCTGCTCGGCTTCGCCTGGCGTGACCAATGCCAAGCCGGCGCGGTGAAATACTTCGGGATAAAACTGCGCGCGCATGGTGAAGCCGGTGCCAAGTAAGGCGAGGCGTTTGAAGCCAAGACCGAGCGCGTGATCGCAGGTCGCCTGCACGATGCTGAGCATCGGAATTGGTGTGCGCCGCTGGACTTCGTCGAAGACGAGATGGGGCGTGTTTGCGGCGATGAGTGCTATCTCCGCTCCCGCCCGCACCAAACGGTCCACTGAAGTCGAAATGTAATCCGCCAGGCCGGCGCGATCATTCGCATCCAACATGGCGATCCCACGATTCACGTCGATGCTATCAATGATGAGGTGAGGCGCGCTGCCGTCCGGCACGCGGGCGCGGTAGCCATCGAGAATGAAGCGGTAGTATTCAATCGTCGATTCCGGTCCGATCCCACCTACGATGCCCAGCGTCTTCACTCTCTTTGTTGTCGCACAGCTTCATCCCCGCGACAAAAGAGCTCTTTCACCCGAAGCGCCGGCACTCAGCGGATCATTCCTTAACTCAAGATAGCTCAGAGATAACGCCGAAAGTCGCGCTTGGCTTTTTCCTGGTTTCCTCGCGCCCAAATTACATTTCTTCGCGATGTAAACGGCGACCCGATTACGTTGCCGTCCACGCGCAGGGGCGGCTCCGATGTTAGCTACTTCGTCGCAAACGGGGGCGGCGCCATTGTCTCCACGCAACCTGTGTCGAGAGATTTCACGTCGCCGCGATTTAAAAATTCGATGATCAGCCGATCCACACAATCGGCCGGCGTCAGCCCATCTGCGCCGTGGCCGCCATGCGGAATGATGACGTGTCTGCTATTCGGCAGATACTTCGCGACTTCATCCCCACGCTCCGGCGGCGTGACCGGATCCCTGTAGCCGGAGAAAATCAGCACCGGAACATTCGAAGAAACCGGCTGCTGAAAATCGGGCGGAATGTTGCCGCGAGGCCATAGTTCGCAGGCGCGCGTCTGCTGAAAGACGCGGTAGTTTCCAAACGGATTTCCGGCATTCAATTTCGCCGCCTCGGCCTGATTAATGAACGGGACATCTTCCGCGC
>QHBL01000016.1 GCA_003244125.1 Chthoniobacterales bacterium | reverse complement strand
CTACGCCACCCTGGGCGAGATCATTGCCTGGATCATCGGCTGGGATTTAATCCTGGAATATGCCGTCGGAAACATGGCCGTAGCTAAAGGATGGTCGGATTACTTTGTCAAACTACTCTATAGCTTGAGTCATGGCTCAATTAAGCTTCCGCTTTGGCTGGTAACTGATCCGACCACCGCCGCGACCAAAGTCGCGCAGGGCGGTGAAAGCTCCCAATACTATTCCAGCTTAACTCTGCCCCATATGTTCGGGCATGCGCTGGCATTGGATCTTCCAGCTCTTCTAATCGTAGCCGGTGTTACCTGGCTACTTATCTACGGCGTGCGTGAAAGCGCTACGACGAACACGACTATCGTTTTGGTCAAAGTCGCCGTCGTTGTCTTTGTTATCGCCTTCGGTTCATTCATGGTGAGTCCCGGTAACTGGCATCCATTTGCCCCCAGCGGCTTCGGCGGTGTCATGAGTGGCGCGGCCATCGTCTTCTTTGCCTTTATCGGTTTTGACGCGGTCTCTACTACCGCGGAGGAAACAAAGAATCCCCAGCGCGACTTACCTATCGGCATGATCGCCAGTCTCATTATTTGCACGATACTTTACGTGCTGATGTCCGCGGTGCTTACCGGCATTAAGAAATATACTGTCTATCTCGGGGACTCCGCCGCCGTCGCCACTGCTTTTGCCAGCAAACCATGGGCGCAGGCTCTGGTCAGCGCCGGTGCGCTTGCTGGTCTTACTTCCGTCTTACTCGTCTTTCAACTGGGACAACCGCGTATTCTCATGGCCATGGCCCGTGATGGTTTGCTGCCAAACTTTTTCGCGAGGATTCATCCGCGCTTTCGCACGCCGTACGTTACTACGATCCTTACGGGTATCGTTGTCGGTGGCGTTGCCATGCTCATCGACATCGGTTCACTGGCCGACCTGACAAACATCGGAACGCTTTTCGCCTTTGTCCTGGTTTGTTGCGGCGTCATTGTTTTGCGCCGTAAAGATCCCGCCCGGCCGCGGCCCTTTCGCGTTCCCTTCGTCCCACTGTTTCCGCTCCTCGGCGTGCTTCTCTGTTTCGTTCTCATGCTCAGCTTGCCCATCGAAACGTGGCTGCGCTTCTTCGGCTGGCTCGTTCTCGGGCTTGTTATCTATTTCCTCTACGGCGCACGCCACAGCCGGCTGGCTCGAGGCATCGATACCGGCGATACCGAAGATGTGGTGCCGCCGATCGTGAAAACCTAAACGGGTTCTCTATTCAGCCGCGTCTAATCTATCGCGCGTCAGTCGCCGCTGCCCGGAGCGACCATTAGACCTGCGCAACTCGCACTTTCCCTGGTTTGGGCCAAAGTAGTCCGCCATGCCTGAAGATGTGCCACCCGGTGTAACTCCATTCGTCTTTTCCGATCCACTCGGGAAACGATGGCCGCGACTTCGCCTGGTTCTGCTTATTACCGGCGTCCTTCTCTTCTTCGGCATCGTCCTCTTTGTCCAGACTTTGTTTGTCGCCCCGCAAATGACCGCGCCTTTTTCGCTGCGGCAAATCAAAGGTCAGTTAAAGTCGTTGCAAAAGCAGAACCCGGCTGGTCAACAACCGCCCGCGAATTCGCTTCTTTGGCAAAAGTTCCAGGCTGCGAAACAAGCAGCGCGACAGGCGCAGACCAGCCAGCAATCACCTTCCGCGGCCCCGGCCAAGCCACGCCGCAAATTGCCCGATAACGAGGTGCGACTCGCCTTTTATACTAATGGAGATCCGTATGCGTACGCTTCTCTGGAAGAGCATGCCAGTCTCATCACCCACCTTTGTCCAGACTGGATGTCTGTCGTTAATGGACTGGGCGATATCCAGGTTGACGCTGACAATCGCATACCGAAACTGGCTCAGAGTAAGGGCATAGCTCTTATGCCACTGCTGACGAACCTTGTCGGTGATACCTGGCAACCCGAGGCGGTCGAGAATGTCGCGCACGGCCCGGTGGTAAGACAGGAGAAGTTCATCAGGAATGTTCTGACTGCCTTGCGTGACGTGAAAGCGAGCGGCGTGGTAGTCGATTGGGAGCAATTAGATCCCGCCTACAAGAAGGACTTCACCGCCCTGCTCGAGAAGCTGGCTGATGCACTTCATGCCGATGGGCGGCAACTGTGGTTATGCGTATCGCCTGGGCAGGAATTGGACTACGTCGACTTCGACGAACTATCCGACTATGTCGATCGCTTTGTCGCGCTACTCTTCGACGAGACCAGCGACATCGATCCGCCGGGACCGCTCGGCTCGCGCGGATGGTTCGAAGGCTGGCTGCGCGTCCTGATGGAAGACTCCGATCCGCAACAATGGGTGATTGTGCTCGGTAGCTACGGGTATGACTGGATAGTCGGCGGAAAGAAGGCAGAATTAATTAGCTTTCCCGAAGCGATGAGTCGGGCCAGTGGCGCCGATATTACTTCGGCCGAGGTGATCGGTCCAGACTACTCCCCTTACTTCTACTACGAAGACGGCGACAAGGAACACGCTGTCTGGTTTCTAGACGTAGTAACATTTCTGAACCAGGTGCGCGAAGTGCGAAAGCAAAAGGCCGGAGGCTTTGGCATCTACCGGCTCGGCACGGAAGACACCGCAATTTGGGAAGCATTGAATATCCCAAATGACTTCACTATCGATAAGCAAACACGGCCTTTACTGGAGACGCTGCGGGGGACGGACACCATCACTGACGTGGGCGAAGGGGAAATCGTCACCGTGGACGAAAGTCGCGCCGATGGAAGACGCGCTTTGAGCCTGGACAATGACAAGTATCTTACGGCGAAGTATTCCAGATTCCCGGAGTTCCCGACCTTGTATCATCAGGGTGAGGCTGGCCCGCACGATGTTGCCCTCACCTTCGATGACGGCCCCGATCCCGTGTGGACGCCGAAAATTCTCGAGATCCTCAAAGCAGCAAGGGTCAAGGCCGCTTTCTTCGTCGTTGGAGTTAATGCTGAACGCTATCCCAGCCTGGTTCGTCGCATCCTTGAAGAAGGCCACGAAATCGGTAACCACACCTATTATCATCCTAACCTCGCTTTGTGCTGGCCAGAGCACGTGCGCCTGGAACTCAACGCGACTCAGTTACTCATCCAATCACTGACCGGCCGCGCTACGACACTCTTCCGTCCACCCTATGCCGCCGATACTCAGCCCTCTGCCCTGGCCGATCTCGTCCCTCTGGAAATCGCGCAGGAGTTAAACTACCTGTGCGTTCTCGAGAACATCGATCCGCAAGATTGGGCCCGGCCCGGCGCCGACGTCATCGTGCAGCGGATCAAACAACAGCGGCACGACGGCAGTATTATCCTACTGCACGACGCCGGCGGAGATCGTGCCCAGACGGTCGAGGCGCTGCCGCGTATTCTTGAGTATCTGAAGGCGCGCGGCGACAGCATCGTGCCCTTGAGTCAACTACTTGGCACCAGCCGCGACGCGCTCATGCCGCCTTTGCCGAATGGACAAAAGGCATCGCATTACATCAGCAGCACCGGGTTCCGCATTTTTCACGCCCTGCAAGAGTTTCTCTGGGCCTTCATGATTGTTGCCACTGCACTGGTCGTCGTTAGGACGCTGATCGTTATCTACCTCGCCAGCCGGTTTCGAAAAGTGTCCGGCAATAACATTGTAGAACCAGCCAGCATTGTCATCGCTGCTTACAATGAAGAGAAAGTCATCGCCGGAACTTTGCGCTCACTTTTGCAAACCGACTACCCCAGCCCATTGGAGATCATCGTGGTTGACGATGGTTCGACCGACGAAACAGCCCGCGTCGTCGAGACGGTGGAGGACCCGCGCGTGCGTCAGATTCAGCAGGAGAATCGTGGCAAAGCCAGAGCCTTGCAACGCGGCATCGCCGAAGCCAGGCACGACCTGATCGTCTTTGTCGACGCTGATACTCACTTTCAGCGCGAGACCCTGGCGCAGTTACTAGCTCCATTCGCCGACAAAGGAATTGGAGCTGTTTCCGGCCACGCCAAGGTAGGCAATCTGCGCAGCTTCATCGCCCGCTGTCAGTCACTCGAGTACATCGTCGGCTTCAACCTCGACCGCCGCGCCTATACCAAATGGAATTGTATTACGGTGGTGCCGGGAGCTATCAGCGCCATTCGTAAAGAAGCTATTCGCTGCGCCGGAGGCCTGAGCCTTGAGACACTCGCCGAAGATACTGATCTTACTCTCGCGCTTCACAAGATCAGAACGCGAATTGTCTATGTCCCAGGCGCCATTGCCTGGACGGAAGCGCCGGAGACGGTGCGCGCCCTGGCCCGGCAAAGATTCCGCTGGGCTTACGGAACGTTGCAGTGTTTGTGGAAGTATCGAGACATGGTCTTCAACCCGAAATGGCGGGCACTCGGCTGGTTTAGCCTGCCCAGTATCTGGTTCTTTCAGATTATTCTCGTTGCCATTACGCCGGCCGTAGACTTATTCCTGATCCTGTCGCTACCTTTCGGCGCCTGGCGTGATCTCCTTCCCTTCGTCATCGTCTTTCTCGCGACAGACGTGATTCTCGCGACGCTGGCCTGCCTGCTCGAACGCGAGAATGTGTTGCAGGCATGGCGCATTATTCCCATGCGTTTAATTTATCGCCCGATGCTGAGCTACTGCATTTGGAAGGCGATCCTGCGCGGCATCAAAGGCGCTCTGGTCGGCTGGGGCAAGCTGGAGCGGACCGCGTCGGTTCCGGTGCGCGTTTAGTTGAGGTCGTCGATGTAGCCGCGCAGAACGGAAAGCGAATACGGAGGTAGTTCGTAGCTAGTCGATGCCGCGGCTCGGAGGCGCGTAGGCGAGAGGCTGCGAATAGGGTAACCATTGGGTCCGTCGTCGTGCCAGACATACTGCTCCCGCGAAAAGCTGATAAAATCGACCTTGCCGCCGAAGCTAGCACGAGCGTTACCGGCGAACCGAAACTCGGGATGTAATCTCGCGGCGCGCCGCGGATTCTTGTTGATGGCGAGAAGCGACCACTGCCCGTCAGGTCGAAGCAGAGCGTAAACGCTCAGAGCGGGATTCTCGGGGTCGATGGTGACGCCGTAAAGTTGGTGGCTTCCAGACTTGGGCTGCATCCACTCACTCGAGAGCATTCGCGCGCTGTGATAGGTCGAGAGTTTATAAGGTTCGCGGTTCTTTCTTAGCTGGAGCATCATGAGGTTGCCCCACGAGCATTGGAGTTCATCTTCCAGGTAGTTCGGCTCGTATCCATACACGTAAGCTCTGTTGCCGCCGAGGCTGAGAAAAGCCGCGAAAGCATCTGCCTGAAAGAGTGCGCCCTCGATTTCGACTTCGTGTTTTCCAGAGAAAACAGAGTAGCCGAATTCTGACATGAGCCACGGAATACCGGAACGTAAGCCATCTTTGCGCAGACTTTCGAACATGGCGCGGAGTCGTTGCGGAATTTCGAGTAGGTGCGGAGCAGCGTCGGCACAGACGTCGTCAAATGGGTAGTATTCGAAGGAAAAGAAGTCGAAGGGGGCGCCACGTTGTTGCACGAAGTGGAGAAAGCGGTTAATCCATGACCTGTTGCCCGAGTCGTCCGGCCAGGTGAGTAGTTGGCCCTCGAAATTCTGAAGGCTCGGCCCGCCGAGCTTCAGCTTCGGATTGATCTCGCGCAGACGCCGCGACACGCCGGCGTAGAGTGCAGCGTAATCTTCCGGCGCGACCCATTGCCCATCTGGTTCTTCGCCCAGTTCGATGCCGTCGAGCGGATAGTGTCGTTTTAGCAGGTATTGGATTTCTGCGACCCCGTTATCTGGAGTGTCGTAAAGGATCCCGAGTGGAATTAACGCCGGAAGATTATTGGTGAGCCTGCTGCGCAAAACGAAGTCAAGACCTGGCTGCTCGGTTTTGCCGTCGATATCCTGTGCCCGATGCCACGGGTCAGTGGAAGAAACATAGACAATCGTCTGACCGTGCCGACCCGGCGCGTGTCTAACGAGATCGTGAAACTGTCCGTCGTTAGCTATCTCGCCCAGCTCGATCTCGCGCACGGCGAAGCCCAGCTTATCGCGAATATCTGGTGCGTCTTGACCCGCGGAGTGGGAACTGGCACTCATGATGATGCGGACGAACTGCACTAGCTCGCGATCGAGGCGCAGTGAAGTAGTGCCACCCGCGCTGTCAGTTACCGTTCCGTGGGAGAAGGGGCGCCATCCATCGTCCTCGTCCGGGTGCAGGTGCATGGCGTCTTTTCCGGTCCAGTATTCTACCTGGAATTGCCTGGCGTAAGGTGCGCTCCAATGGATCCGGATGAAATCGACTGC
>QHBL01000178.1 GCA_003244125.1 Chthoniobacterales bacterium | reverse complement strand
GCGGTAAACATTTCACCGACGCGCTCACCGCCGATGGCGCGCTCCAGGCGGAAGCGGCCCACCTTTTGATCAAACAGGGCGATGCCGGAATGGCGGAGATTTGCCGGAACACATTGGCGCGGCTGGCGACGGAAGTGCGCAATTCCATCGGGTTCTTCGAAGGCCAATACGAGGGCGCGATCCAGCGGCTGTTCGTCTCGGGCGGCCTCTCACGCGTGGAGATGGTGCTGCAAACGCTGAGCGATGAGCTCGGGTTGCCGTGTGAAATCTGGGACCCGCTGGAGAATTGCGAAGTGGCGTTGCCGGCGCCGAAACGCAAAGCGCTGCAACAGGAGTTCTCCTCCCTTAATGTCGCGTGCGGCGCCGCCTTCGAGTATTTGCGCAGCTAACGAGCCATGGCTTTGCAATTGAATCTTCTGCATGAAGAGATCGCCGAGCAGCGGCAGCGCAAACGCGACCCGCTCAAGCTCACGATGTACGTCGGCATCGGCATCGCGGCGCTATTTGTCCTGAACTATCTCTGGACTGGCTATCGCGTGCTGGAAGTGAAAGGCCGCCTCGCCCAGGTCGAGCATGATTGGTCGAAGGTGGAGCCGAAGGTGACGGCGGCGCAGAAACGAGCGGAAGAGCTCAACGCCATCATCGGCACGACCAAGGTCCTTGATGGGATGATCGATAGCCGTTTCTATTGGGCGCCGCTGCTCCAGACAGTGGCGCGCTGCGTCACGCCGAACATTCAACTCACGACCCTCGAAGGAGCTGCCGATGAGGAAGGAAAAGGCGTCGCCGTCGTGCTCGAAGGAATGGCGGCGGGGAGTGAACCACGCGGTGTGGCGGAGGATTTCCGGGAGATGCTTTTGGAACAAGTCGCCAAGGAACAACCCGGGGTAAAGGTGGAATTCAAGACGCTGGACGATCTCGATACCAGCGTAGCGGTGGGTGGCAATAAGGCGGGCATGGCGCATTTCGCTGTCGGCGTGGAGTTCAATCCATTCCCGACACCCACGCCTACGCCGCCCGAGCGCAAAGCTCGTGCGCGCAAGGAGGATTAGTTTTGAACAAGGAGCAGACGAAAAAAATCATTCTTGGCGCGTTCTGCCTCATCGGGCTGCTTTATGTTTACTTCGCCTTTTTCCTTGGGCCGCTGCACAAGGGCGAGGCGGCGATGAACGGCGAGATCGACGATTTGCAGCAAAAGATCGCGTCATCAAAAGGTGAGATCGCAAAAGCGGACCGGCTGGAAGAAAGCGCGCGCGCCGCGACCAGTCACTACGATGCGCTGCGGGCGCTTACACCTGACGGCGCGCCAATCGCGTGGTTCCCGCCGAAGATAAGGAACTTCTTCAACGAGCAGCACATCGATAAAGCTACGGTGCGGCTCGACACGACTACGCCTTCCAAGGAGAAGGAGTTATCCAACTGGTCGCGTTACGTCTGGTCGGTGGATCTGCCGAAGGCGGACTTTGCCACGCTGGGCCAGGCGATCTGCGCGCTCGAGAATTCCGAACCGCTGCTTGCGATCAAGAAGCTAACGATTCGCGCGAGCACCGAGTCGCCGCAACTACAACAAGTCACGCTTACTTTATCTACTTTGATCGACAAGAAATGAAACACCTGCTTTTCATCTGCCTTCTTGCGCAAACTGGCTTTGCCGCCGAAGCCAGAAAGGTCGAGCTAAAGAAGACCTCGACCTTCACTTTGCAGGATGGCGACCGGAACCCTTTCTGGCCTATCGGCTGGAAGCCTGCCGGTGCCGGGCAAGCTGAAGCGGCTGGCCCAAGCATCCCCCCTTCCTCTTTCTCCGTAACTTCCATCACGCTCGATCCCGGCGCTCACTTCGCCATCATCAATGGCAAGGTCATGGCTGAAGGCCAGCAGTTTGGGTTGCAGATGGGCGGCCAGATTCAGCAGCTCACGGTCAAGAGTATTCAAGATGGCAAAGTGGTCCTCGCGCATGGCGGGGAAGAGATCGTAGTGCCGCTGCGCCGGAGATAGCTTTCTAGCTACTTCGAGCTACTTCAGCTAACGAGATAAACTTACTTTCGTGCAATCGAACTGCCTTGTGGCCCGTTAACAGGCGGTACCATTCCACCGCCGAGCCGACGACAATAAGTAGGACGAGTAGGAGAAAGGATGCGGCGACCAAGGCATCGAAGCGCCAGACGGCCGCCTGGCGTCCAAGGTCGGCAGCCTTGCTTGCATTGGCAATCCCGCTGCCGGTGGCGAGTAATGATTGCGAGCCGGAGATAAAGCCAATCTTTGGATCGGCGGAAAAGATTTTCATATAACCGGCTGAGAACGTCACCACCGTCATGAATAGAAGCGGCGCCAGAGTTACCCAGATATAGCGAGCCTTATTCATTTTAATGAGCAAGGTGGTGCCAAGACAAAGCGCGATAACAGAGAGTAGTTGGTTAGCCAGACCGAAGAGTGGCCAGAGTGTGTTGATGCCGCCGAGGGGATCGATTACTCCCTGGTAGAGAAACCAGCCCCAGGCGCCGACTAACAAGATGCTGGCAAAGAAGTTGGCCGCCCACGAACGCGTGTCGCCCAGCGGCGGCCAGACATTCCCGAGCAGGTCCTGAAGTAAGAATCGCCCGACCCGCGTGCCGGCGTCGATAGTAGTGAGGATAAATAGCGCCTCGAACATAATGGCGAAGTGATACCAGAGCGCCAGCGCCGTCGGACTGGCGGAGATGCGGGCGAACATGTGCGCCATTCCTACCGCGAATGTCGGCGCGCCACCGGCCCGGCCAAACATTGTTTGCTCGCCGAGCTCGTGCGCCAGGTCAGTCATCTGCGACTCGTTAACTGGGAATCCCGCCGCCGTCACTCTGGCGACGACTTCAGCCGGGGCGCCTTTGCTGTTAATGGCGAAATATTGCCCGGGTTCGATCACGCACGCAGCGACCATCGCCATCAACGCCACCATCATTTCAGTGACCATCGCGCCGTAACCGATATCGCGGATGCGCGATTCGCGTTCGAGCATTTTAGGCGTGGTGCCGGAAGCGATGAGCGAGTGGAAACCCGAGACCGCGCCGCAGGCAATGGTAATGCAAACAAAAGGAAACACTGGGCCGGCAAAGACCAGTCCGCTGCCATCGATGAACTTGGTGATGGCGGGCATTTGCAGCGCCGGATGAATGAGCACCACGGCAACAGCCAGCGCGGCCACGGTTCCAATCTTCAGAAAGGTGCTGAGATAATCGCGCGGCGTGAGCAGCATCCAGACCGGCAGAATTGATGCCGCTAATCCATAAATCATGATGGCGAAAGCGAGCCAGCGGTCGCTCTGACGAAACCACGCTTGGAGCGCGGGATAGCGGCCGAGGAATTGTCCGCCCCAGACCGCGAAGAAAAGTCCGGCAATGCCGAAGGCGGTGACCCAGCTGACGTTGACTTTCCCGCTCCGCAGCGCCGCGCCCATGACGAGCGCAATCGGAATCGTCATCGCGATGGTAAACACGCCCCATGGACTTTTCGCCAGCGCCTGCACGACAACGAGCGCGAGGACGGCGAGCAGGATCGTCATGATGGCGAGCACGCTGATCATGGCGAGCGCGCCCACACCCGCGCCGATCTCTTCCTTCACCATCTGCCCAAGTGTTTTGCCGCGACGTCGAACCGAAGCGAAGAGCACGATCATGTCGTGCACGCCACCGCCGAGCGTGGCGCCGATCAAAATCCAAAGCGTGCCGGGCAGAAAACCAAATTGCGCCGCGAGCACGGGCCCCACCAGCGGCCCCGGCCC
>QHBL01000098.1 GCA_003244125.1 Chthoniobacterales bacterium | reverse complement strand
TTGTGGATATCGCGCCGACAATTCTGCAATCATTCGGGCTGTCGATCCCGCAGGATATGGAGGGGCGGGCGCTAGGAATTGCGATCGAAGCGCAGTGAACTTCGACCACGGAGATGCGGAATGACTTGCTCACGTGCTGGAATTTTGATAGATATTAGAACAACTCACAATTCTCGTTTCCTCCCTTGAACTCAAACCACGCTACCCCTTCACCCGCGAAACATCCCAAAGCCGTCGTTATCGGCCTCGACGCCGCCACCTGGACGTTAATCCGCCCCTGGATGGCGGAAGGACGCCTGCCGGTGCTCAGCAAGCTCATGAGCGGAGGCGTTTCCGGGCCGTTGCAATCAGTGCTGCCGCCGATTACGCCCCCGGCCTGGACTTCGTTCATGACCGGAAAGAACCCGGGCAAGCACGGCATTTTTAACTTCGTCCAGAACAGGAACAAGAGTGCTTATTCCATGAATTATGTGAACGGCGGCTCGCGTCGTTCCGCTACTCTCTTCCAGCTCCTGAACGAAGCGGGGTTCACCGCCGGGACTGTAAATATCCCGTTCACTTATCCACCTGAGCCGCTCGACGGCTTCCAGGTTTCCGGCCTCGACACGCCCGACGAGAAGAGTCCGTTCGTCCATCCTTTGCCGCTGCATCAGGAGTTGCTTGCTCACCTGGGAGAGATCAGCCATGACATCCGCTTTCTCGGTTACATGTCCACCAAGGAGCGAAAATTGCGCGTGCTTTCCGAGATGAAGAAGCTGGACGAGCAATGGACTAAAGCCGCGCTTTACCTTCTGGATAACCATCCCCAGGACCTGATGATGTTCGTTTTCATGTCCATCGACACAGTCCAGCACTACTTCTGGCAGTACATGGATCGTGAACATTTTCTCTACGATAACAATGCTGATCCCGATTTGCGCAATGCCGTGCGCGATGTCTATGAGCGACTCGATGCAGCGACTGGACGTATCATCGAGAAGTTGCCGAATGAAACTACCGTCTTTGTCGTTTCAGACCACGGCGGCGGCCCCGTGGCTGACCGCATTATCTACCTCAACCGCTATCTGGCCCAGCTCGGCCTTCTCCATTATGTGCCAAAGGTCAGCTCGCCCATTCACACGGCAGCGACTAAGGTCATTCGCAGCGCCTTCTCGCTATTGCGCAGCTCACTGACGTCACGCCAGAAAAGTTTCTTCGCCAAACTTTTTCCCAAGCTGCGCAAGAAAGCCGAGCTATCTTATACTTCCTTTAATATCATCGACTGGAGCAAGACGAAAGCTTATTGCAGTGAAGTTCTGGCCGCGCCGCCAAGTATCCGGATTAACCTTAAAGGAGTTAAGTGCGCCGGTATCGTCGAGGAAAGCGAATACGAAGAGCTACTTGCTTTTATAATCAAGAAACTGGAAGAGCTGAAAGACCCGCGCACAGGCAAGCCGCTTATATCGCGCGTCTACCGGCGGGAAGAGATCTACGAGGGGCCGTTCGCCGAAGAAGGCGCCGATCTCACTCTGGACTGGTGGAGTGAAGATAGTCTCTTCTCGACCGAGCCGAGCTTTCCGGAGGATTCAGACAAGCCGCCGGTGGCCATCTGCGATCATCGTCCTTCCGATAAATCCGAGTGGGGCGGCACCCACCGGCTTCATGGTATAGTAGTCGCGCGTGGCCCTGCCTTGAAAAGCGGCGTGGAAATCGCGAACGCGCGCTTAATCGATCTCGCGCCCACCATTCTTCACCTCTTCGGCGTTTCCGTGCCCGAGGACATGGACGGAAAGGTGCTGGCCGAGATGTTCCGTCCTGAATTTCTCGCTGCTCATTCGGTGCAAACCGGCGCCGCTTCCGGCGAAACATGGCGCGACCCGAGCAGCGGCTACAGCGAAGAGGAAAGCTCGAAGGTGGAAGAACGTCTCCAGGCGCTCGGCTACCTCGAGTAGTTAACGCCAGCACGGCTCATGAACGCGCGTCCACGCAATTCCTATCGCATTGCCATGGTCGCAGCTTGTCCCTTCCCAGCTAATCACGGTTCGGCCGCCAGTATTCGTGAAATGTCCGACACTCTGGCCGACATGGGACACGATGTGCACATTGTCACCTATCCTACCGGGCAGGAGGAGATCAAAGTTCGCCGCGCCCAGGTCCATCGCACCTCGGAGTTCCGGCCTGAGACCGACGCCAAGGTCGGACCTTCTTCCGAGAAGTTTGTGCTCGATTGGAAGCTACTTCGCCTGCTCCTGCGAGTAGTTCGCGAAAAGAACATCGATGTCATCCACGCGCATAACTACGAAGGCGCGCTACTCGGTATAGTTGCGAAATGGATTACGCGCCGGCCACTACTTTATAATGCCGTTAATCTCATGTCCGATGAGCTGGCGAGCTACCGCTTTATCCGCCCAGTCTGGCTCGCGCATGCCCTCGGACACACCCTGGATTGGTTCGTTCCTATTTTCCCCGATCACATCACCGCCGTCTCGCCCGAGCTTCGCCAATGGTTCGTTAACAATGGCGTTCGCGAGAGCAAAGTTGACACCGTCCCCGCCGGCATCGAGCCGGAGATGTTCGATCGCGCCAGTCCCGAAAAATACCGGCACCTCGCGGGCGATCACCCCGTCATTATGTACACCGGTGTGCTCAATGCCTTTCAGCGCATCGATTACCTGCTCCGCGCTTTTGCCGTCGCCGCGCGCGAGGAATCCCGGGCGCGCCTGCTCATGGTCAGTCCACTTCGCTCCGCGTCACACGAAGCCGAACACAAGCAGCTCGCGACCGAGCTCGGCATCGCGGAGAAGACCGTGTGGATCGCGCCGCACGCGCTGGAGGAACTACCGAGCTACCTCGCCCTGGCCGATGTTACAGTCGTGCCGCGGCCCGATTGCCCAGGTCATCCGGTGAAGCTCCTTAACTACATGCTTGCGCGCAAACCCACCGTCTGTTTCGCCGGCGCAGCCAAAGGTGTGCGCCATTTGCATGACGCCTTCATCGTTCCAGATCACGATTGGAACGCCCTCGGCCAGGGCATGGTCACGCTTCTGCGCGATCGCCCACTGGCAGAGCGACTCGCCACCAACGCGCGCGCCACCGTCCTGGCCGAGTTCGACTGGCGCCAGATTTGTCCCAGGATCGAGCGCATCTACGATCGGCTGCTCGGGGTCTCGACCGCGGCTTCCAGTGACGCGTGCCAGAGCTTTGCCAACAGCGCTCCCGCACCCGCGGTAGAGGCGCGCCACTAACGAGCCATGGCCTCCCCTGTCGCCCATAGTTTCGCCGGTTTTTGGACCTTTCTCCTGCTCGTGCAACGCCGCGGACTTGGACTGACCCAACCATGGCGCACGCGCCTCGCGCAAGTTTCCGTTCTCACCCTGGTCGCGAATCTCGCCGACTTCGACTTCGTTCCCGAGCTTCTTTTCCGTCGCGATTACCATCGCGGCTTCTCCCACAGCCTCGTTGCCGCGATCATCGCGGCACTGGTCTTTGCCGGCATCTGGAAAATCGCGGGCGCCTTCTGGCGCAGCGCTGCCATCTACTTCGTAGCCTACGGTTCTCATCTGCTGATTGACTTTTTCACCGGCCTCAAGCTCGGCTGGAATCACAGCGGCTCCGGCATTCCACTACTCTGGCCCTCACCCGAAAAGGATTTCGCCTCCCTCTTTGTCCTGGTTTACGGCGTGCGCCACGGCAGCATCGCCGCCATCTTCAGCCTCGCTAATCTCCGCGCGATTTGCTACGACACTCTCGTCTGCGGCACTCTCACAGCCGTTCTTCTGGCATGGCGGGCGCGATACATGCTAAAACAACCTGCGATGAACTCGCCCGTCGAGACGACGCGGCCTACGCTCCATCACAGCATCGTCCAGCCAAAATGAAACGTTTCCTCGCTGGCTCGGTTTTCGTGGTGGTTTGCGCCGCTCTCGCTGCTCTCATTGTGACTACCGTGCGTCACATGATCGCGACCAGCCCCAGCTCGGCTCGGCGCCTACGCGCCTCCATTCCCGTAGAAACGGTGCCGGCGCGCAAACAGGTGCTCGATGAAGTCATCGGCGGCAGCGGCGTGGTCGAGCAATCCGGCACCGTGCAGCTCACCACTGTGATCACCGCCCGCGTTCTCGATGTGCCGGTGAAAATCGGGGACGTCGTCAAGAAAGGCGATCTGCTCGTAAAATGGGACGACCGGCTCATCCAGGCCAACCTCGCCGCCAGCCGGCAAACGGTCGACACGAGCAACATCAAGATTCGCGACCTCACCCGCCAGCTCGCACGTTACACCGACCTTGAACAAAAACGCATGGGCACCCCGCTCGATGTAGAGAAGAGCGAGATCGCCCTTGCGGACGCGAAGGACACGCTCGCCAAAGCCACGCTCGCGCTCGAACAAGCCAAGATCGAGCTGGAGAACGTCGAGATGCGTGCGCCCATCGACGGCATCGTCCTTGAACGCCTCGTTAATCCGGCCGAAACCACGCACACCGACCAGCTCGTCCTCCGCCTCGGCGCTCTCGATCCCGTCCTCATGGCGCCGAAAGTTACTGAGGAAAAAATCCATTCCGTCCAGCTCGGCCTGCCCGCCGAGACAAGCTTCCCCGCTTTTCCCGGCGAAGTTTTCCAGGGCAAAGTGGTCAAGGTTGATCCGAACATCGACCCGATCACCCGCACCTTTACTACCTACGTCGAGCTACAGAATCCCGAGCTGCGCCTCAAGCCGGGACTTTCCGGTTTCGCGCGTATTCGCCGCCGCGCCGAAGGCTCACTGGCGGTGCCGAGCATCGCCTTGATCAATCCCACCGGCGATCAGGCTTCCGTCTTTGTCATTGACGGCGATGGCCAGGCTCACCTGCGCAAAGTCCGCTCAGGCATCGTCGCTAATGCCATGACAGAAATTTTAGATGGTCTTCGAGAGGGCGAACAGGTAGTTACAGTTGGTCAACTTAACCTGCGAGATAATGACAAAGTCCACACCACTTCGCGATCGCTTACACAAAGCTAAACTAGCTGCGGCCGCCGCCACCTTCCTTTGGCTCGGGCTTCACCCTTCGCTGGCCGGCGGGGACGAGCGAACGGTGGGTCGTGCCCTGTCACTTCAAGACTGTATCGCCGTGGCACTCGGAGAAAGTGCCAAACTCGAAGCCAGCCGCCTGGATCTCCTGGCCGCCGGCGAAGAAATTCGCGCCGCCCGCGCCGGCCTCTGGCCGAGTCTCACCGGCACGGCCACCGGCGAAATATTCGAAGGTCACCAGACTGGCAAGTTCGGCATCGTTAACACCACCAGTCCCGCCGGCGGCGGCGTCCAATCCAACCGGGAGCTAGGCGCGACCGGCATCGGTATCTTCGGTTTGAAATTAACTTACCCGCTCTTCCGCGATGGCAGCATCTTCGGTTTGAACGACGCACCCGCCGTCGAACGTGGTCGGGCTCAGCGCCAGGCCTTGGAATGGACTACGCATCTCACGCGCGAGGAAGTGATCTATCGCATTACCCAGGCTTACATCGCCACCGTCTCCGCCCAAAACCGCGTCGAGCCGATCGATCGCCGCGTTTCCTTGCTCGACCAGTCACTTAACATCGCCAAAGAACAGCAGGGTAAAGGTCTGCTTTTGCCAGTCGACGTCTCCGTCGCTAACGAACAACTTAACGGCGCCCGCGCTCTCTCGAAAGTGATCCACGAGCAATCCGTGGCCGGTTCGCTCGAGCTCACCCGGCTCCTGGGGATGCCATCTTCCTCACATATCAACCTCGTTAACAGCTTGCCCTCGCCCCCTTCCCCACCGAGCGCCACTCTCCTACTTGGCAGTGCATTGGGTCAGCATCCATCGCTTTCAGTCCAGCGGGCTAATATCGACAAAGCCAAACAAGATTATCGCCTCGAGCGCTTTCGCCTTTACCCCAGCGTGACACTTCACGGCTCGGCTCTTGACGTTAACGATTTCTCTAACGACGGACATGAGTATGTCGCCGGTATCACTGTTAACGTCCCGATTTTCGATTTCGGAGCGCAGCTCGCCACCGTTCGCGCCCGCCGCGATAACTACCGCGCCGAGCAGGCGCGTCTCGGTTCCGTCGCGGACGATGTCGCTAATCAGATCTTAACGATCTACGAACAAATCTACGCCCTCAGCGAAAACATGCTCACGCTCCAGGGTGAAATCGGGAAACTCGACCGCGATCTGCGCGTGACCCAATCTCAACAACAACAGGGCATAGCACAGCCGCTCGCATCTATCGATACCGAGCTGCAACTGGTGGGCAAAAGGGATGAGCTGGCGGTGATCCAGTCTCGGCGACTTCTACTCTACGCCAGTCTGCAACGAGCGACTGGCGGGACGTGGAAGTGGCTTCCATGAAGCAATCGCAGCGGATTGTAAAGAACGCTGT
>QHBL01000258.1:3036-3326 GCA_003244125.1 Chthoniobacterales bacterium | reverse complement strand
TTGCAGGAATGGCTGCCGCGCGCGGGCGTGCTCGGTTTTCCTGAAATGCTGCGCCTGGTGCGCGTGGCCGCGACGCTGGGTGTCGACAAAATTCGCGTCACTGGAGGCGAGCCGCTCACGCGCGCGGGTATCATCGAGTTTCTCCGCGAGCTGTCGCGGGTCGACGGGATCAAACAGGTTGGCCTTTCGACGAATGGCACTTTGCTCGACCGCCGCGGTCGTTCGGGTCGCACGGTGGCGCAGGAACTTCGCGCTGCCGGCGTTAGCTCGTTAAATATTTCCCTCGATAC
>QHBL01000258.1:0-2885 GCA_003244125.1 Chthoniobacterales bacterium | reverse complement strand
ACTCAACGCCGTGCTCATGCGCGGCCGCAACAACGATGACGGCCTTGCCGAGCTGGTGGAGTTCGCGGCATCGAAGAATCTGCTCCTGCGCTTCATCGAGCTAATGCCGGTCAGTGCCGCGGAGATGCTGGATGATTCCAATTTTTTCCCGATCGCGGAAGCACGCCGCGCCATCGAAAAAAGTTTCGGGCCGCTCATCCCGCAACCGGATTTTCGCACCAACGGCCCGGCCACTTATTTCCAAATTGCCGGACGCGATCAGCGCATCGGCTTTATCGGAGCGCTGACGAACCTGCACTTCTGCGAGAGTTGCAACAAGCTGCGGCTGACCTGTGATGGCAAACTGCGCCCTTGTCTCGGCAGCCATCTCGAGTTCGACATCCTGCGGCCACTCCGCGGCGGCGCGAGCGACGAGGAGCTGCGCGTGTTTTTCCTCCACGTGGTCGATCGCAAACCCGAGCGGCACGAGTTTCGCGACAATTACCAACCGCAGCGTCGCATGGTCGCAATCGGCGGCTAATGAAACGCGCGCTCACTCACCTCGCGGGCGACGGGCGCGTGCGCATGGTCGATGTCTCGGCTAAACCGGCCAGCGTGCGCGAGGCGGTAGCTTGCGGCACGATCAAACTGAAGCCGGAGACGATTCACGCGATTTCTCAGAATCAAATCGCGAAAGGCAACGTCCTCGCCGCCGCGCAGCTCGCGGGAATTCAAGCGGCGAAACGAACGGCGGATTTGATTCCGCTTTGTCATCCGCTGCCGCTGAGCCATGTCGCGGTTGAGCTGGAGACGCTGAGCGGCGGCGTTCGCGCGACATGCACCGCGCGCACTACCGCGCAAACGGGAGTGGAAATGGAAGCGCTCACCGGCGTCGCTATTGCCCTGCTCGCCATTTACGACATGTGCAAGGCGATCGATGACGCGATGGAGATTTCCACGGTGCGATTGCTGAAGAAGACGAAACGCGCAGCTCAGGCAAGGAGGTGAATTATGAGGAGAACTACTCGCATACTCGTTCACGCCGACACTCCGCCGCTGCAGCAAACCATGACTCCGCTTTCCGTCGGCGTCATCACCATCTCCGATCGCGCGAGCGGCGGTGAGTACAAGGACTTCGGCGGCCCGGCGATGAAAGCGGCGGTGGAAAAACGCGGCTGGGACGTGTTGTGCCAGGCCGTCGTGCCGGATGATGTGGGACGAATCCAGGACGCGATCCGCCGTTTCTCCGCGCAAGGCTGCGGCCTGATCCTGACTACCGGCGGGACGGGAATCGCCGAGCGTGATGTCACGCCGGAAGCGATCCGCGCCATCATGCGGGTGGAGATTCCCGGCTTCGGCGAAACGATGCGGACGCGGTCGGCGGAGATCACGCCGAATGCCATTCTCTCGCGCGGCCTGGCGGCCGTGGTGGATCATTCGCTCGTCATCGCCCTGCCGGGTAAACCGAGCGGGGCGGTGGAATGCCTGGGATTTATCGACGGCGCCATTTCCCACGCCGTCGCGCTGGTGGAGAAGCGGCCGACTTCGTGCTGAAGCGCGCGGAAGTTCGGTCAGATCTCGTTAGCTAAATTGCCAGCCGTTTCCTGGAGTAATTGCCAGGCGGCATGCAGATGCTTCTGCGTCGTCAAAATGTTACCCAGGCCAAGCCTGATAACGATGCGCCCCCGCAATTCTGTCTGGTTCAGGTACGTTTTTCCCGATCGGTTAATTGCCTCGATCAACCGCGAGTTGAAGGCGTCGGATCGTTTTGCCCGAAAACAGACCACTCCCATCGAAACCGGCGCCGCGAGCTCGAACTCCGCGGACTCGCGCACCCACTCGGCGAAAAGCTTCGCCAGACGCAGATGTTCACGGATTCGCGCCGCCATTCCGCTGCGGCCAAATGTGCGGAAAACCGTCCACGCTTTTAACGCGCGAAAACGGCGGCCGAGCGGCACCCCGTAATCCATGTAGTTCCGCTCCGCTTCTTCTGTGTCGGCGCGGAGATATTCAGGCACGAGGGTGAAAACGCGCCGGAGCTTTTCGAGGTCGCGCATGAAGAGAACGGAGAAATCGAACGGCACAAAAAGCATCTTGTGCGGGTTAAGTACGAGCGAGTCGGCTTCGGTCCAGCCGTCGGTGATCGATCGTTCTTCGGGCAACAAGGCGAGTCCGCCGCCGTAGGCCGCGTCTACGTGCAGCCAGATTTTGTGCTCGCGACAAACCGCCGCGATGTCAGCGGTGGGATCAACGCTCGCGGTGGAAGTTGTGCCGCAGGTCGCGACTACCGCCAAGGGTTGAAGATTGCTGGACGCGTCGCCCTGCATCGCTTCACGCAACGCCTCAACGCGCATGCGGAACTCATCGTCACATGGAATGCGCACGACGTTTTCTTCGCCCACACCGATGGCGATGGCTGCCTTCTCCACCGAGCTGTGCGCCTGATCGGATGTATAAACACGCAGCACGGGGCCGCCGCTGATCCCACACCGCCGCGCGTCCGGCACCACTTCTTCACGCGCGGCGCAGAGCGCGTGCATGATGCCGATGGATGCGGTGTCGAAAATCACGCCGTTCCACTCGCGCGGGAGCTGCATCCATTGCCGCAGCCAATCGACCACCACGGTCTCGAGCTCCGTCGCCGCGGGCGACGTGCGCCACGTCATGGCGTTGACGTTCAGCGCCGCCGACGCGATCTCTCCCAGCACGCCCGGCGCCGTGCTCGTGCAACCGAAGTAGGCGAGAAAGTCCGGATGCGACCAGTTTAGAATTCCGGGAACGATGATGTTTTTGAAGTCGGCGAGGATGGAGTCGAAAGCCTCGCCCTTCTCCGGCGGAACAGCCGGAAGCCTGGCGGAAATTTCACCCGGCTTAACCAAGGGCGCGACGCGCATGTTGCCGATATT
>QHBL01000082.1:3176-4401 GCA_003244125.1 Chthoniobacterales bacterium | reverse complement strand
GGCAGAATGATGCGTTCGGCGCTGGAATGGCTGATATCGCGCTCATGCCAGAGCGCCACGTTTTCAAGAGCAGCCACTGCATTGCCGCGGACGACGCGGGCGAGACCGCTTAGTCGCTCGCCAGTGATGGGATTGCGCTTGTGCGGCATGGCCGAGCTCCCTTTCTGGCCTTCGGCAAAATGTTCCTCCACTTCCAGCACTTCAGTGCGCTGGAGATGACGAAACTCGGTCGCCCAGCGATCGATCGACGACGCGATCAAGGCCAGAGTGGTGAGAAATTCCGCGTGACGATCGCGCTGAATAATCTGCGTCGAAATTTTTGCGGCGCGCAAACCAAGTCGCGCGCAAACATCGCGCTCGATCCGGGGATCGAGATGCGCGTGAGTGCCGACCGCACCGCTCAACTTGCCCACCCGAATGCGCTCTCGTGTTTGCGCCAGGCGTTCCTCGGCCCGGCCGAATTCGTCGAACATCAGCGCCAGCTTCAGGCCGAAGGTGATCGGCTCCGCATGAATGCCGTGGCTGCGTCCGATCATCGGGGTCATTTTGTATTGCCGCGCCTTGTCCGCGAGCACACCTCGCAGCTCGCGCAGGTCGCTCGTCAGAATGTCCGCCGCCGCCGTCATCTGCACGGCGAGAGTGGTATCGAGAATGTCCGACGAGGTTAATCCCTGGTGAATCCAGCGCGCCGCTGGTCCCACGGAAGCGGCGACGTTCTCGAGAAACGCGATGACATCGTGATTCGTGCGTTTCTCGATGTCGGCGATTTCGTTGATGGAGAACTTCGCCTTTTCGCGAATCTCGGCCGCGTCTGCGGCAGCGATAAATCCGAGCCGCGCCATCGCTTCGCAAGCGAGCGTCTCGATCTCGAGCCAGATCTGAAATTTGCGCTCATCCGACCAGACGGCGCGCATTTCCGGTCGGGAATAACGATGGATCACCCGCCGAAGATAGAACGAAAAATCGTCCGCGCGTTCAGCAAAAAAAGAAAACGCTCCAGCAGACATGCCGCTGGAGCGTCTCCAAAGTCGATTGCGTGAGATCAGCAGACCTTCGCGCGCAGGAGCCGGCCGTGATCCTCTACTCGCACCCGGCCGCTGCCGAGCAAATCAGCCACGGTCGCCACAGTTTCGCGGCTGCTCTTGGTGCAGGAACTGACGGCGAGGATGAGATCACCGAGGGAAAGCGTTTTGGGTTGGCGCAGGATCTGAGAGTTCTTTTTCAT
>QHBL01000082.1:2823-3081 GCA_003244125.1 Chthoniobacterales bacterium | reverse complement strand
CGCTGACAGTTGTGTTCAATTTAGCTACGCTGTTTAACGCGTCTCCACTCCGTTTTCCTGCCCCGCCCAAGAGCTTGTCCAGCTCCGTCAGCACCTGGGCTGGCCCTACATAGGTGCCGCGGACATAGCTGTCAGCCAGGATCTTGCCGGCCCTATTGACAATGACGAGGTCGGGAATTCCGTCACCCGCGTATTTCATTAGCTCGGGAATGCTGGTCAGTCGCGCGTAATCGACCGCGGGCCATGCCCTCGCGGTGT
>QHBL01000082.1:0-2799 GCA_003244125.1 Chthoniobacterales bacterium | reverse complement strand
CGCTGATGAAAATCATCTCGAACTCGGGATGCTCGCGCGCCGTTCGATTATAGTAATCGACCAGTTGCGGCGTGAATTTCCGGCATGGCGGACACTAATGAGCGGGAAAATAGAGGCCGTAAATTTTCTTCGGGGTTAGCTCTTCGTCGTAATAGGAAGTGAGCAGCCCGTTCTGGCAGCGCACAAGATTGCCTTTCAGCAGACCGCCCATAGTGTCGGCCGCTGGCGCCGCCAGACTCGGGCGTTGTGTTATCTGGCGTGACGCAACCGCCTTCGCGCGACTGTCGGCGAGAGCGAGCTGTGACACCAGACAGGTGAAGTAGCACACTCATCTTTGGCAGCAGAAGGCTGCCATTGTTTTCGCGATCGAACAGGCTCAGCGGCGGCTTTGATCAAAAAACTTGCGCGCTTCGTTGTAGGAAGGCTTCGCCGCGCAGGCCGCATCGAGCAATTGCCTCGCGACATCAGTTTGACCGATGGCCCACGCGAAAATTCCACTGCGCCATTTGCGATCAGGATCAGTGGCAAGCGCGCTCGAGGCGGCGAGAAGAGTAGCGGGAGAAACTTTCAGCCAATCGAACTCAGTGAAGCCGTAGGGATTGCGCAGCTTCAATGAAGTCGCGCTCGCGCCGGCGATGCCGAGATACTCCGCGTTATTCGCCACCACCCGTCCGGTGTATCCGCGCGCATTCAGATCGCTGATCAATTGCGCTTTCCACTCCACCAGCCATTCGGCTGCACGCTCATATTGATCCCGCAATGCTTTCAGCGATGGCTCCGTCACCTGCGCTTTTTGCACTGCCTCGGCTGCGCCGGAGAAATCGTAAACCGCCGCCGCGCGCCGGAACGCTTCCAGCGCGGCGTTCCACTGCGGCGTCTCGCGCGCAAGCAATTCCTG
Organism: Chthoniobacterales bacterium; assembly: GCA_003244125.1. The sequence continues at coordinate 1,901 of QHBL01000082.1, read as the reverse complement.
ATGTTGCTGCTGGTGCTGCACCTTGTCGGCGGATTCCGCATCGCTCAGCCGGTTGGCCAGAGTCTTTTCCTCAAACGCAGCCTCGCGCGCGATGCCGGTTCCCTTTTGCAGCTTGGGAATCAGAGCGCGCAGACTCTCCAGCGCACTTCGGACCTCGGCAGCGCTTTTCCCTGCGCTGCGTTTTTCGCGCCAGGTCAGCCAGGCACGGCAATCCTCCAGGTTTTTTTTTCCCAGCGTCTTGTATTCGGCCATCCACGGGAAATCTTTGGACTGCGGCGCGCGCGCGAAGGCGTCGAGCAACTCAGCGGCGTCGCTGAAACGGCCGAGATCGATATCGACCAGCCCGAGGAAAAAAACCGCGAACGGCCGGGCCGCGCTCTCCGGCACATCACTCAGCGCGATGGTGCTGTGCGCGTTCGCCCGCCGCGCCGTCTCGAGCAGGAACGCGCCCAGCTGACGATCGGCAAACCCACTCGTGCCGGCGTTCTCGACTTCCTGGAGCGCCTGGCGCATTTGCGAGGGCTCGTGGTCGAGTAACGCCGCCAGCGCCTGGTTCAGTCTTGCCCAATCGTAAATCGGCTGCTTGTTTTTCGTGTCGGCGCCGAGCCGCGCGAAAGCTGCGCGCGCCGCGGTGAATCCGCCATCAGCCAGTTGCCGTCGCGCCTCCTCAAACTGGCGATTCACATCCATCGCCGGCGTTGTCGCTGCCGCCGGAGCCGCCGGTGTCGTTTGAACCGCGCGCGCATGGCGGGAAAAAAACCAGCCGGCAATCGACGCCGTAATCATGAGCAGGGCGACGATGAGCAGAATGGGCTTGAGTCGCGACGGCGCTTGTTCGCCGAGCAAAATGCGGCGCGATTTCTCCAGCGCCGCGATGACGGCGTCGTAGGAGTGATAACGCAGCCGCGGATCCGGCGCGATCATTCGGCCCACGACGGCAGCAGTCGCGGGCGAAATATCAGGCGCGACCTGGTTGAGTTTGAGCGGCCGATTCTTCAGAGCGCGTAGCTCAGCTGCCGAGGTCGTCTCACCCTCGAAAGGCGGGCAACCCGCGACCGCGTGGAAAAGCGTCGCGCCGAGACTGTAGATATCGCTGCGAAAATCTTCTGGCGCATTATTGAGCCGTTCCGGCGCGACGTAGTAGGGCGTGCCCCAAATCGCGCCCGGATTTTGCCCATGCGGATCGGCCAAACCCGCGAGCCCGAAGTCACTGATCTTGGCCGCGCCATCGCCCGCGAAAAGAATGTTCGCCGGTTTCACGTCGCGATGAATCAGCCCTTTCTCAAGCGCCGCTCGCAATCCGCGCGCCACCTCGATCCCCGCGCGCAAAACTTCCTCCTCCGGCAGCTTCCTCTGCTCTTCGATAACATCGTCGAGCGTGCCGCGATCGACCAGCTCCATCACGAGATAGTATTGGTCGTGCGCGCGCCCGAAGGAAAAAACCTGCACGACATTGGCGTGATTGACCGACGCCGTCACCCGCGCCTCCTGTTGCAACTGGTTTACATACTCCGGCCCGAGGTCCTTGCGCAGCACTTTGATCGCCACTTCGCGATCCAGCTGAGTGTCGCGCGCTTTGTAAACCGTCCCCATCCCGCCGCTGCCGAGCGCCTCCACCAGTCGATAACGCCCGGCGAGAACACGGTTGCGATTCTTCGGGGCGATCATTTGCCGCGAATTACCCCGTAAACGGGGGTCTAACCTGGTGTCCATGATGCGCGTAGAAGCCGCCTGGTCAGCGGATGCCAGGCCCCCCTCTCTCCGCAACTCTGACGGGACGGCCTGAGCAGGCTTCCTGGCCCGAACGGCCGCAGGTAACGGAGACGCGGCTGCGTCCTTGATAAGCGCGGCGCGCTTAGTTCTCCCGTACCTGGCAGTCTTAGAGCCTGCTTGAGAACTGG
>QHBL01000405.1 GCA_003244125.1 Chthoniobacterales bacterium | reverse complement strand
CGCAACACCATCATCATCATGACATCGAATGTCGGCGCCGAGATTCTGCGAAGGCAAACCACGATGGGTTTCGGCGCGACCAAGCCGCTGGGCGAACATGAGTTTGAAGTGATGCGCGACCGGCTGCTCGAAGAAGCGAAGAAGGCGTTCAAGCCGGAGTTCATTAACCGGCTCGACGATATCATCGTCTTCCATCAGCTAACGAAGAACGACCTGATGCAGATCGTCGAACTGGAAGTGGCGAAGGTGTTGCGGCGGGTGAAGGCGAAGGACGTGCACATCGAACTGGAGCCGCCGGCCAAGGAATTTCTTATCGAGAAAGGCTACGATCCGCAGTACGGCGCGCGGCCAATGCGACGCGCGGTCGAGCGTTACCTGGAGGATCCGTTTGCCGAGGAATTGCTGCGCGGCAACGTCAAGCCGGGCGACACGGTCCACGTCGCGGCTAATAACGGGAAGCTTGTCTTCAATGTCACCGCGCCAGCGGGTGCGGCGGCTGGGGCGAGCTAGAGCGGCTCCGCACGGCTGCGCTCCCGCACAATACACGGTTGCGACCTCCTCCGGTCCTTCGATCGGAAGAAACTGAGAACCTGTAGCCGTGGTCTGTGACCGCCGGCTCCGGCTCTTCGTTAACTCAGCGACTTCAATGGGTCACGCGCCTCCGGGTTTCAGACCGCCGCTGCCGCGCTCTGGCGACCTAGAAATCAATGACGTTCAGGTTGAGCGGGAACTCGCGCTGACGCGGCTGAGTTTCGTCAAAGCGACCCTTGCTCCAATCGCCCTCCACGCCAGGTGCGGCGTTGAACATCTCGAGCTCGATCTCTCCGGCCAGATGGAAAGCATCGAAAACGTAGGGAAGTCCGTCCGAGGCGAGCACTGAAGCGGCGTTCATAATGTGAAAGTGCAGGTGCGGCGCGGAAGTGTTGCCAGAGTTTCCGAGCTTCCCGAGGACAGCGCCTTTCTTGACTGTGTCGCCAACGTGCACTTTGACGGAATCCTTCTGCAGATGCGCGTAAAAGGCGAAGCAACCGCCACCGATATCGATAACGACGTGGTTTCCATCCACGGTCTCAATCGTAATTGAACTCGGCTCGGGTAACTTTCCCGGCGGCTGATCGTCCAGTGTGTCCAGCATGCTCACCACCGTGCCATCGGTGACCGCGTGCACCTCCGCGCCGTAGCTGGTGAAGTTCTCCACTTTCGAAGCATCGCCGTGAACAAAGCGTCCCTGTTCATCCATCTGCATCCAATCGATGGCGAAACGTTGCGCGTCATAGAAACGTCCGTTGACGCTCAGGACAGAACCGCGATGGACGATGTCGTCGTTGCAGCAGCCATTCACTGCCACCCAACCTTTGCCATCCAACGGCGGCGCGATGACTACGGGCTTCGCTTGTGCGATTTGGAAAGGCGCAACGATGTAGTCGAGCGGTTTGGCTTCAGCCGGGCCTGGATTTGCCGCGCCGGTGAGATGGAGCCGATGTTGCAGAGACGAGGGAATGCGCGCCGTTTTGTCGAATGCCAGTTCGATATAGAACAAGCGGGCGCCGTTCGGTTCAATGATTGCGTCCGACGCTGGCTCCGGGGCAAGCGTGCGGAGGTGTTCGACAATCTCCGGACCTGAATAGCTGACGATGGCGTGGGCCGAGTCACCGCCGTCCAGCACGTCGATTGCCTGAATCGTTGCGGGAACATTTTTGGTGTTGCTGAGCTGAAGCTCGTAAATGACGTGAAACTTCTGATCCGTTCCGTAAACCGCGCGCGTCTCCGAGGCTAGCGTCGACGCGATCACAGGTGTGAAAACGTCAGCTGCGAAAGCACCGCGGCTAAAAACGAGAGGCGCGACGACGGCAGAGAATCTCGCAAGGCGGAGAACAATTTTCACGCAGAACATCTCGCAGGATAATCGGGGCAGAGCTCGATGCGAATGCGCTGCTCAGCGCCGTCCTGGCAATACCTAGAGCTGCGCGGGATTTTCCAGCAGGTCGATGAGGCGCTTCAGCAACCGTCCCGCGCCGCCGCCGTCGAGGCTGCGATGATCAAAGCTGAGGGTAATCTGTGCTTGCGTGGCGGGAACAAATTCCGAACTCGATTCATCCCAGCGCGGTGTTTTCTTTCCAGCGCCGAGGCCGAGGATCATCGTTTGATCGGGCAGGGGAATAGGCGTGCCCCATTCCACTCCGAAGGTGCCGAAGTTTGAAACCGCCGCAATGCCGCCGCTTTGCATCTCAGGTGAAATGCGACGGGCGCGCCCGAGCGAAACAAGCTCCTCATACTTTTTCGTGAGGTCCGCGAGCGAAGTTTGGTCGGCGTTGCGAATGATCGGCACGATGATTCCATCCTGCGCTTCAATCGCCAGGCCAATATCGATCGATTTCGATTGCAACACGCGCGCGCCAATTAATTTCGCTGCCGCCGCGGGATTTTCTGCCAGCGCGAGAGCGAGCGCTCGCAAGGCGTAAAGCGCTGGTCCCGGTTTCGGATCACGTTGCTTACGATCTGTTAGGACGGGATCGAGATTAACCGAGGAACCGATGGTGGCGAGAGGGCGCGACCAGCTTCGTCGCATTGCGTCGGCCACACCGGCGCGAATGGCAGAGGCATTCGTTCCGTTTTGCGACTCAATCTGCTGCAAATAATTTTCCAAATCTTTGATTGTGACTCGATTCCCAGTACCGCTGCCTGCGATGCCGGCGAGGTCGGCGTTAGTGAGTTGCAACTCCTGCATGCGCGCGCGAATGCGAGGAGACAAAAATCCTGCGCCTTTCGCTGCCGCCGGAACAGGCAATCCGCCGGTGGGGACATCGCCGTGCGAACTGATGCGAGTCGTCCGCACCGCGCTTTCGTCGATTTGGAAATGCGAACCCTCGCCGTTGCCACGCGTTTTTTCCGCCGCCGCTTTTTCTTCGCCGCGTCCTGGAATTTCTTCGGCGACCGCCCGCTGCACCGGCGGCGGCGCTTTCTGCTGAAAACGCTCCGCATCTTTTTCGCTCGCTTCGACGTAGCCGAGCACCGCGCCGATGGGATAAGTCTCCTTCACCTGCGCATCGATCTTTGCGATCTCGCCCGCGCACGGCGTAGTCACGCCCATGACGGCTTTGTTGGTTTCGACCTCGATGATTTCCTGGTCGGCTTCCACTTTTTCGCCCGGCTGAACTTTGATCGAAACGATGGTCGCTTCGGCGATCGATTCGCCCAGCTGCGGCATGATAATGGGAACTTGTGGCATAAAATTATTCCCGAAGAAGTGCGCGCGCTTTCGTGCCGATCATTTTCGCATTCGGCCGATGGGCTGACCATAGATTCGGATGATACGGAATCGGCGTGTCCTTCGCGTTCACACGCGCGGGCGCGGCATCGAGCAAATGAAATCCTTCGCTCGCAACCCGCGCGATCACCTCCGCCGTCACGCCGCCCCACGGGAATGATTCACCGACCGCCAGCAGCCGTCCGGTGCGCGCGACGGAAGCGAGTATCGTCGCGGTATCGAGCGGCTTGACCGTGCGCAGATCGACCACTTCAATTTCGAACCCTTCCTTCGCCAACTCCTCCGCCACCGTGAGCGATTCGTGCAGCATCGCGCTGTAGCTAACGATTGTTAAATCGCGCCCCGCGCGGGCGATACGGGCACGGCCCGGCGGCATTCGATCGTTCGGCAGTCCATCCGCTTTGAGATGGTAATAAAGATATTTGTGCTCGCAG
>QHBL01000023.1 GCA_003244125.1 Chthoniobacterales bacterium | reverse complement strand
GGAAAAATAAAATCGGTGTGGGCGTAAGGCAGGTAGAGCATTTTCTGCCGGCCATTGCCGAGGCCGAGACCTTCCATGCCGCCGCTGCCCCACGCGATGAGCGCCTGCATTTGCTGAAGGCCGGCATCTTCCTTGTAGTTTTCCGGATGCATGAAGGCGAGCAAGCGGCTCATGCGCTCGGGCAGGCAAGTGGCGACGAAGATCAATCCACCGAGCGCGCCGGCTGAAAGTGTGCCGAGTAGAATGGCATTGGTGCCGGCGACGAACATCAGGACGAAGGCGGTGGCGCCGATGAGCGCGGTCGTGCCGAGATCGACTTCAGTAATGATGAGCGAAAGCAGCACGGCGATGATGGCAAGGGGAATGGCGAAGCTGTAAATGATGTTTCCGGTGCGTTGCTCAAAGCGCGCGAACCACCAGGCCAGGAAAAAGACAGCGGCGATCTTGGCGATTTCGGATGGCTGAAAGGTGAATGGGCCGACGCCAACCCAGCGCCGCGAGCCGTTGATGCGCATGCCGAGATGCGGCACGAAACAAAGCGCGAGCGCCCCGAGCGCGAGGAGGAACCAAATCCACCACGTCTGCTGCCAGAAATGGTAATCGAGCAGAGTCGCCGCAATGCACACCGTCAGCCCGATGCCAAGCCAGACCGCCTGGCGCTTGACGAAAAAGTAAACGTCGCCGTGCGCATCTCGCGCGAACGCGCTGGTGCTGAAAAGCATGACGATGCCGATGACGAGCATCGCCAGCACGGCGAGGAACATGAAGTAAGCGCTCTTACGTTGCATCGGGTTGTTTTCGCCACAGATGAACACAGATGAACACAGATGAAGAACGGGCATGCCCCAACCCTTCTTCTGTTTCTGATCTATGTTTCATCTGTGTTAATCTGTGGCTGAACTCTTCTTCGCCTTTCCGGCTTTCATCGGAACGATCAGCTTCTGCCCGATCTTCAGCTTGCGCGGATCTTCGATGTGATTGGCCGCGAGCAGCTCGTCGTAGGGAACTTTGAACTTCTTCGCAATGGTCACGGGCGTGTCGCCTTTCGCTACGGTGTACGTTTTCCCTGGTTCGAGTTTTTTCTCAGCCTTCGCTGCCGGCGAACGCAGCGGCGAAACGAGCGGCATCGCGGAGGGCGAAACTTGCACCTTTGCTGATGCGACCGGGGCAATTGCCGGTTCCTGCCTGCTCTTGATCGCGTTGAACGCGATAATTCCGCCGACCGCCACGACGTGCAGCAACAGCACGATGAGCAGCGCGCGCGAGAGCTTCATGTTCGGCTCGGCCATCTCCTCGAGAAGCGCGCCGGAAGCCGAGGCGCGTCGCGCTGTGCTCAGGCGCAACGTCTTCTTTTTCTTACGCGCGAACAGTTTTGAAAACTCCGGAAGCGTGATCTTCATCTGGGCAAAGCGTGGACAAGCTGGCGGAATTGATCGCCGCGATCGGCGTAGCTCTTGAACATGTCGAAAGACGAAGTGCCCGGTGAGAACAGCACCACCTCGCCGGCGCTGGCAGTGGCGTGGGCGCGCTCGACGGCCTCAGCTAACGAGCCGGCGATTTCGCAGCGCGTCGCTTCGCGCCAATCCTGACAAATGCGGTTCGCCATTTCGCCAATGAGAATGGCGGCGCGCACTTTCTCGCCGACCGATTTGCGCAGCGGCTGAAAATCAAAGCCTTTGTCCTTTCCGCCGGCGATGAGGACGACTCGCTTCGTTTGAGCGGCGAGCGCTTTCTCCACCGCATCGAGGTTCGTCGCCTTCGAGTCGTTGATGTAATCGACGCCGCGAAGTGTCCGCACAAATTCGCACCGGTGCGGCTGCGGCTCATAAGCGCACAACGGCGGTACCATTTGCTCGAACGACAAACCGCGGGCGCGGCCGGCGCCGAGCGTCGCCATCAGGTTCTCGATGTTGTGCGAACCGCGCAGTTTCGCCTCGGCTAGACGCAATACCGCCGTTTCCTTGAAATAGACCGTGCCATTCGCCAGCCGGAAATCAGCGCGATCATCGTAGGCGCTAAAGGTGATTCGCTTCGGCTTCATTTGCAGCAGTGTTTCGGCAGCGTTGATCACCGCGAAATCTTCCGCCGTTTGATTTTCGAAAATCCGGAGCTTGGCCGTGCGATATTCCGCCACTGACGCGTAGCGATCGAGATGATCCGGGGCGAAGTTGAGCCAGAGCGCGATCTGGGGACGAAAGGTCTTGATCGTTTCGAGCTGGAACGAGCTGACTTCGACGGTGAGGACATCGAGCTGGGATTGGTCGCGGACGACGTGCGTGAGCGGTTTGCCGATGTTGCCGCACGCCACCGTGCGCTGCCCGCAAGCGTTCAGCATCTGCGCGATCAATTCAGTCGTCGTCGTCTTGCCGTTAGTTCCCGTGATCGCAATCACCGGCCGCTCGCAGAACTGCCAGCCGAGCTCGAGCTCACCGATCATCTCGATTTCGCGCGAGGAGAAATTCTGCGCCAAGGCCGAGTCCGGATCGATGCCGGGACTGAGGACGACGAGATCGCAGGCGTCGCGATTAGAATCAGCCGCTGTGCCAGTGATGACGCGAACGCCGGTGGCGCGCAAATTAGCGAGGGTTGATTTCAGCAATTTCGCTTCATCCGCGCTGTCGAGCACCGTGACGTTTGCGCCGTTCGCTTTGAGCAACGTCGCCGCCGCTGTCCCGCTCAAGCCTGCGCCGAGCACCGCGATTTTCTTGTTTTGATAACGCGCGCTCATCTCAGTTTCAGCGTCGCCAGCCCGAGCAGCGCGAAGATTGCCGAAAGAATCCAGAAGCGAACGATGACGGTGTTCTCCTTCCAGCCGACCAGCTCGAAGTGATGATGCAGCGGCGACATGGCGAAGATGCGTTTGCCGGTGAGTTGAAAACTCAGCACCTGCAAAATGACCGAGATCGCTTCCACCACGAAGACGCCGCCGACGACGGCGAGCAGGAATTCCTGTTTACAACAAATGGCGACGACGCCGATGGCACCGCCGATGGCCAGCGAGCCAGTGTCGCCCATGAAAACTTTTGCGGGGTGACAATTGAACCAGAGAAAACCGAGACCCGCGCCCACAAGCGCGGCGCAGATAACGGTCAGCTCGCCGGTAAATGGATAAAATGGGACCTGTAAATATTCCGCGATGCGGAAGTTGCCCGCGGCATAGGAGAGGAATGTATAGGCGAGCGCAACGGTGACGGTGCAGCCGATGGCGAGCCCGTCGAGGCCGTCGGTGAGATTGACGGCGTTGGATGAGCCGACGATGACGAGCGCGAAAAAAAGCACCGTGATCCACCCCATGTTGGTAATGACCGGCACTTTGAAGAACGGCAGATAAAGCGAACGCGCCTGCACTTGCAGCAGCGGGCTGGTGAGAAAGACGAGCGCGACGATGATAGCGAGAACGAGTTGCGCGATGAGCTTCACGCGACCTGGGACGCCGTCCGACTTCTTCTTCGTGACCTTCAGGTAGTCATCGATGAATCCGAGCGCGCCGAGGTAAATCAGGCTGAAGAGAACAAGCCAGACGAAACGATTATCGGGCCGCGCCCAAAGCGCGCTGGCGAGAAAAACGGCGGCGATCACCAATACGCCACCCATGGTGGGGGTGCCCTGTTTTCCGCCGTGCAATTCCGCCAGCCGGCGCACTTCCGCGGCGGTGCGAATCGGCTGGCCAATTTTGAGCGAGACCAGTTTGCGGATGACGAAATTGCCGAAGATCAGGCAAAGCGCGAAGGCGGTGACTGCCGCGGCCACGGCGCGAAAGGTGACGTAGAAGAAAACGTTGAAGCCGCCGACGTTGTCGCTCAGCCGGTGGAGGTAGAACATCATGGGAGAGTGACGAGTGGTCCGAGCCGGACTGGCGTGGAGTGACGAGTGACGAGTTGTTCGATCACCTGCTCGGTTCGGGCGGCCCGACTGCCTTTGACGAGAACGAGGTCTCCCGGTGAAATGATCTCGCTCAGCATCGCGGCGGCTTCGGCAGCGTCTTTCGCGAGGTGCGCGTTTTCCAGACCTGCATTCCGCGCACCTTGCGCGATCTCGTCGTTGTCGATTGCGATGAGGTGATCGACGTGGAGCGTGGCTGCGGTCTCGCCCACCTCGCGATGGCCGCGCGCTGATTCGGCCCCGAGCTCCAGCATTTTCCCAAGAACCGCGATCCGTTTTCCGTCGGTTTCCAATTCGAGCAGCGTGCGCAGGGCCGCTTTCATCGAGTCGGGGTTGGCGTTGTAGCTGTCGTCGATGAATTG
>QHBL01000148.1:3843-9049 GCA_003244125.1 Chthoniobacterales bacterium | reverse complement strand
CCCGAGGCGCAGCTCGACCGCTTCATGTTCAAACTCAACATCGGCTACCCGCAAAAAAGCGAAGAGCGCCGCATCCTCGACTTGATGGCGACCTCTTCGCCGGACTTGCGCGTCTCCGCCGTAGTCGATCCGCAGCAGATCATCGCCGCGCGCGAGATCGTGAACAGCATTTACATCGACGACCGGGTGAAGGATTACATCGTGGACATCGTCTGGGCCACGCGCGATCCCGCCGCTTACAAACTCCAGCTCGAAGGTCTCGTGCGCTACGGCGCCTCACCGCGCGCCACGATTTATCTCGCGCTCGCCGCGCGCGCCCACGCCTTCCTCAATGGCCGCGGCTACGTCACCCCCCAGGACATCAAAAGCATCGGCCCCGACGTGCTGCGCCACCGCATCATCGTCAGCTACGAGGCGGAGGCGGAGTCGATTACGAGTGAGACGATTGTGGGGCGGATTTTTGCGGGACTGCCGGTGCCGTGATGGGCAAGTGAATAGTAGCTGGTGACTAGTGAATGGACTCGCCGGCGCGGTCGTTTCGTGATCTGAAGGTTTATGCCGCTGCTCGAGCTGCGGCCCAGAGGATTTATTCGGTCACCTCCCATTTTCCACGCGAGGAACGATTCGCATTAAGTGATCAGATCCGTCGCAGCTCACGCGCGGTGAAAGCAATGCTGGGCGAAGCGTGGGCCCGTCGACGATATACGGCTGCTTTCATTAACAAGATTGATGAAGCACTGGGAGAAGCCAACGAGACTCACTCCTGGTTAGATGATGCTCTGGATTGCGGCTATCTCTCGCGCGCTGATTTCGACGAGCTCAACCTCGAATATCAACGGATCGGCGGGATGCTCTCGCGCGTGATCGACCGCGCCGACGACTTTTGTAAACACGGCCCCTCGACTGATTATCGCTCGCTCGTGCGCGAGGAAGAGGAAAGTCCATTCACCAGTCACTAGTCACCATTCACCAGTGGAAACAGAAGAGATCCTCAAAAAAATCCGCACACTCGAACTCAAAACCCGCGGCCTGGTCGAGACCGCTTTCGCCGGCGATTACCATAGCGTTTTCAAAGGGCGCGGGATGAATTTCGAAGACGTGCGCGAGTACCAACCGGGCGATGAGATTCGCGCCATCGACTGGAATGTGACGGCGCGGCTGGGTAGTCCATTTGTGAAGAAGTTCACCGAGGAGCGCGAGCTGACGGTGATGCTGATCGTCGATGTGAGCGCATCGGGAAATTTCGGGAGCACGACGCAATCGAAACGAGAGCTGGCGGCGGAGGTCGCGTGCCTGATCGCCTTCAGCGCGATCCGCAATAACGACAAAGTGGGGCTGCTGCTTTTCAGTGATCGGCTGGAGCTTTTCATCCCGCCGAAGAAGGGGCGCTCGCATACGCTGCGGATAATTCGCGAGATTTTGTTTTTCGAACCGGCTGGCCGCGGCACAGATGCGGCCGCAGCGCTGGGTCATCTCAATAAAATTGTGACGCGTCGTGCCGTGGTTTTTCTGATTTCGGATTTTCAGGCGCAGGATTTTGCGCGCGAGCTCGCGGTGACGGCGCGGCGGCACGATCTCATCGCAATTCGGATCCAGGATGAACGGGAGACGGCGTTGCCGAACATCGGCATTATCACTCTCGAAGATGCGGAGACCGGCGATCAGCTTGAGATCAACACGGCGGATCGAAATGTGCGCAGCCGCTTCGCCTCGCTGGCCGAGGCGCAGCAAAGCGAGCTAACGCGGGTTCTGCGGCAGAATCGCATCGACCGGATCGACTTGCGGACGGGTGAAGACTACCTGCCCGCGCTGCGCACATTTTTCAAAAACCGCGAACGGCGGTTGATGGTGCGGTAGCGATGCAATTTCTCGCGCAGGAAACATTTAACGACATCGCGGGTCCGGTGGGTTACTCGCTCATTCCGCCCTGGGTTGTCTTCGCTGGGAGCGTGGTCGTGCTCGCGTTGCTGGGGCTGCTTGGCTGGTACGCGCGCAGGTTCTTTCGCAAACAAAAACCGGCGCTCTCTGCGCGAGAGCGGACGGTGGCGGCGTTGGATGAAATGGAAACGGCGCTCGTTAGCACGCCTCCGTATCAGTTCAGCATCAGCCTTTCTGATGTCCTGCGCCGCTATGTGCTGGAGCAGTTCAATCTGCCCATGACGCGGCAGACTTCGATCGAGTTTTTGAATGCGATTTCGTCGGCCACAAGCTTCACGCCGCCCGAGAAGGAGTTGCTGGCCGATTTTTTGAATCGCTGCGATTTGATCAAGTTCGCGCGCTACGAGGCGACGGCGGAAGACAGCCGCCTGTTGTTGAACGAGGCGCGCCGATTTGTGCAAGGAGGAAACCTTGTCGCCGCGTGATTGGTTTCACGGCCAGGGATTGGCCTTCGCGCACCCGTCGCTGCTGTTGTCACTGCTGCTGCTGCCGCTGCTGGCATGGTTGCGCGGGAAGTTCGGTCCGCGCGCAGCCATTGTCTTTTCCGCGACGTCGCCGTTTCGCGTGATCGGCAAAAGCAGCGTCAGTCGCGCAGGGCAGATTCTGCGTGCGCTGCTCTGGGTAACGCTGGCGGCATTCATGGTGGCGATGGCGCGGCCGCAGCTCGGTAAATCGCTCACGCAAGTGGAGGCGAGTGGGATCGACATCATGCTCGTGCTCGACGTTTCCGGTTCGATGTTGATCAAGGATTTCACCATTGGCGGAGAGGAAGCGACGCGGCTCGATGCGGTGCGGGAAGTGACGCGAAAATTCATCGAGGGACGGCCGAATGATCGCATCGGCATGATCGCTTTCGGCACCCGGCCGTACGTCGTTAGCCCGATGACGCTCGATCATGAATGGCTGCTGCAAAATCTGGATCGGGTGAGGATCGGGTTGGTCGAAGGCGCGACCGCCATCGGCTCGGCCATGGCGTCAGCGGGAAATCGTCTGAACGATAAACAATCCAAGAGCCGCGCGGTGGTGTTGCTGACGGATGGCGACAATAACGCGGGCAAGATTCCGCCGAATACGGCCGCGGAAGCGCTCAAGGCATTGCGTATAAAGTTTTATGCGGTCGGCATCGGGACCAATGGCATTGCGCCATATCCGATCTTCAATCCGCGTACGGGGAATCCGGTGACGGACGCAACGGGGAACGTGCTGTATGAAAACGCGCGCGTGAGTTTCAATGAGAGTGGCCTGCGCGAGATCTCGCAAATCGCCGACGGAAAATTTTATCGCGCGACCGACACGCGCTCGCTCGAGGGCATCTTCGCCGAGATCGACAAGCTGGAGAAGACGAAGGTGAGCGTGAAGAAATACCAGCAGTATCGCGATCTTTTTCCGGCATGCATTGCCGCGGGATGCGGTTTGCTGGTTACGCAATTGCTGCTTGGGCAGACGATCTGGAGGCGATTGCCGTGAGAGCGCACCGTCATCCCGAGCGAAGCAAGGCGGAGTCGAGGAATCCCGTGGAAGTCACCTTTAAGGTAGCGCCTGGGGATTCTTCGGCTCCGCTCCGCTTCGTTGAGAATGACCGTCGCATGAAACGATGAGCTTCGGCGCGCCAATCTGGTTCTGGGCACTGGCCATCTTGCCTGTGTTCGTGCTGCTCTATCTCAAGAACGAGCGGCGCAGCGCAGCGTTATTGCGCGAGTTTGTCTCGCCGCGTTTGTTGCCGCAGCTCGCTGGCAATATCGATCGCGTCCGTCGCGCATTACGCTTCGGCTTCGTTTTGCTGGCGCTGGCGCTGGCGATCATCGCGCTGGCTAAACCGCGCTGGGGTTACACCTACGAAGATGTGAAACGGCGCGGGCTCGATCTGCTCATCGCGGTGGATACTTCGCGCAGCATGCTTTCTAACGACGTCGCGCCCAATCGGCTGGCGCGCGTCAAGCTGGCGGCGCAGGATTTGATTACCGAACTGAATGGCGATCGCGTCGGGTTGATCGCGTTTGCCGGACGCGCGTTTCTCCAGGCGCCGCTGACGATCGACTACGACGCGGCTGTCGAGTCGATCAACGATCTCGATACGAAAACGATCCCCGAAGGCGGGACCAACATCAGTGAAGCGATCCGGCTGGCGGCCTCCACGTTCGGGAAAAGCGCGATGGGAAATCGCGCGCTCATAATTTTCACCGACGGCGAGGAGTTGAATGGCGACGCGGTGCAGGAGGCGAAGAAAGCGGCGCAGGCGGGCGTTAAGATTTTCACGGTGGGCGTCGGCACGCCGCAAGGCTCGCTTATCCCGGTGGAGAACGGATTTGTGAAAGACCCGAAAGGTCAGGTGGTGAAATCGAAGCTGGATGAGAATCGGCTGCGCGAGATCGCGAACGCGACGGGCGGGATGTATCTGCACCTGGAGAGCGGGCCGCAGACGATGCGTCAGCTTTACGGTGAAGGTTTGTCGAAATTGCAGGCGGCCGAAATCGATGCGCGGCTTTCGCAGCGGCCAATCGAGCGCTACGAGTGGCCGCTCGGGGCGGCGATCATCGCGCTAATCGGATCGTTGTTTATCAATGATCGAAAACGAATCCGGCAGCGTGCAGTGATGCCGCGGCCGGCGACTCCGACAGATTTCGCGAGCAGAGCCTCGGTGACAGCGGCGGCGGCGCTGCTTTTGGTGAGCGGGAATTTGCTTGCGAGCGCGCCGGGGATCGATGCCTACGAGCAGGGCAAATATGATGAGGCGCTCAAGCAATTCGAGAGCACGCTGGCTGAGCATCCGCAGAGTCATGCCGCCGACCGGCTGCAATTCGACGCCGGTGCGGCGGCTTACAAACGAGAGGAGTATGACAAGGCGTTACAGGCTTTTAGCCAGGCACTGCTTTCCCGGGACACGCAGCTGCAAAGCAAGAGCCATTACAACCTCGGCAATACCCTCTACAAACGTGGTGACAAAAAGACCGGTGATGATCAGAAGCTGGCGGACTGGACGGGCGCGCTCCGGCATTACGAAGAGACGATGAAGCTGGACCCGAAGGATCGGCAGGCGAAGGAGAACTACGAGTTCGTGAAGAAAAAGATCGACGATCTGAAAAAGAAAAAGGAGCAGCCAACACCCACGCCTACTCCGTCGCCGCCGCAGAACAAGCAGCAGCAGAAACAGGACAAGCAACAGGACCAGCAAAAGGGCAACGACAAAAGCGACCAGCAGAAGCACCAGGATCAGCAGCAAGAGCAAGATCAGCAGCAGCAGCAGCAGAACAATCAGCAGCAGCAGCAG
>QHBL01000148.1:0-3832 GCA_003244125.1 Chthoniobacterales bacterium | reverse complement strand
CAGAAACAGGACGGCCAGAACCAGCAACAGCAAAATTCACAAGGCAATCAGCGCGATCAGCAGAACAAGAACGAGCAGCCGACGCCAACTCCTTCGCCCAGCGCAGGCGAGAATCGCGAAGAAAAGAAGCCGCAGAACGCGGGTGAATCACCGACGCCCAGTCCCTCCGGAGAAGGCGCTTCGCCTTCGCCATCGCCAGGTGAAAATGGGGCGAAGCCTTCGCCATCGGCCGGAGATGACAAACAAGGTGAAGGTGAGAATTCGCCGACACCGACGCCAAACAGTTCGCCCGGTAAAGCGCTTTCGGGCGAGATCAAAGGCGCGAACGAGCCGTCTAACGAGCAGCAGAAACAGGAGCTGGCGGCGGCGGAAGCCGAGGCGGAGAAAAGCGGGGAGATGAGTCCGCAGCAGGCTGAGCGATTGTTGCAGGCAATGAAGGACGAGGAAGCGCGGGTGCAGCTGGATGAACGCAGGCCGGTGCATCAGGTCTATAAGGATTGGTAGATGTTCAGGGATGGAGGGTTGATGTTAAATCAGTGATACGGCGCGATTGTAAGGTTCTGGGTAGCGCACGCCTCTCGCGTGTTGGTGATCGCGTCCTCGCGATCACGGACTTTTTCTCGCAATATCGCGGTTCGCGACGCTACGCGTCATTGGTCGCCCTTTCACTTGCGGGTGTCGTTTCTTTCGCTCGCGCGGAATCGCCGAGCATCACGGCGGTGTTGACCAGCTCGGAAACGACGCTCGGCGCGCCAGTGCAGTTGGAGATCAAGATCACGGGCACGAGCGGGGTGCAGGCGCCGCCGAGCATCGACGCGGAGGGACTGGATATTCGTTACACGGGGGAGTCGCAGAACTGGGTGATGCGCAATTTTCAGTCGAGCGCGAGCATCACTCTCAACTACACCATTATGCCGATGAAGACGGGCACGTTCACCATTCCGCCGCAAGTGGTGAAGGCCGGCAACACCTCACTGCGCACGCCCGAGCTGACGCTGCGGGTGAGCGATGCGCCGAATCGCAGCGCCGGAAGAAACCGCGCGCCGCCAGCTAACGCCGCGCCGGTGGATCAAGGCAAGCTGGCGTTCGCGGAGCTGCTCGTGCCGAAGAAGACCGCGTATGTGGGCGAGACAATTCCGGTTGTCGTGCGGGTGGCGTTCATCACCCAGGCGCGGCTCGACGGGATGGAGCCGCCGCAGATCAGCGGGCAGGGATTCACCGTGCAGAAACTGGGGGAGGAAGAGCGCAATCTGGAGACAATCGGTGGGCGCAGTTACACTGTGCGCTCATACAAGACGGCCATCTCCGCGGCGCGTGCCGGCACGTTGCAGATCGGTCCGGTGGAAATGAAAGCGGCCGTGCTGGTGCCGCGCCGGCCGACGGCGCAACGCATGCCCTTCGATCCTTTCGATGGCGATGATCCTTTCGCGAATCCATTTTTCAGTGATCCTTTCGGCGCGTTGTTAGAGCGGCGCGAAGTGTCGATTAAGAGCGAGCCAACGACGCTGGAGGTGAAAGCGTTGCCGCCGGGCGCGCCAGCGGGATTCTTGGGCGCGGTTGGGAATTTCTCCATGACGGCGGATGCCAATCCGAAGCGCGTGCAGGTAGGCGATCCGATCACGATCAAAACGGAAATTTCTGGCCGGGGGAATTTCGATCGCGTCACTGCGCCGGCGTTGACCGACGAGAACGGCTGGCACTCGTATCCGCCCACCGCGAATTTCAAGCAGGATGATGACGTGGGGATCAGTGGGACGAAGACGTTTGAGATGGTTGTGTCGCCTAACGAGGTCAAGCCGAGTCTTCCGCCGCTGGCGTTCAGCTACTTCGATCCGGTAAAGGAAAAATATGTCACGTTGAAGTCGGCCGCGATGCCACTGACGGTGCAGGGCAGTGCCATCGCCGCGGCTTCGCCGGCAACGGCAACGACGCCATCAGCTTCGCCAAGGATAAGGCCTGGTGCGCGGTCAGAGATTTTAGGCCCGATCGCGCAGCGTGGGAAGATTGTGCGGACGTTCGCGCCGCTGTGGTTGCGAAAGGAATTCTGGCTGGCGCAGCTTTTGCCGTTGCTGCTAGCGCTCGCGTTCGGCGGATGGAAGCTGCGCATCGCGCGCGCGTCGAATCGCGCTGCGCTGCGCCTGGCGGCATTGCGGCGCGAAAGCGATGAGCTCCTGCGCAAGCTCCGGCGTGATGATCTCTCGCCGCGGGAATATTTCTCTGATGCGTCGCGCGTGGTGCAGTTGAAAACCGCGCTGAAGGAAAACGTCGAGCCAGCGACGGTGGATGCGGAGAGCGCGGCGCGCGCGTTCGCGCTCGATGATGAGCGGCGAGAGCAATTGCAGCGGCTCTTCGCGACGAGCGACGAGCTGCGCTACAGCGGATCTGTGAACGGCTCGGTAGCTCCGGAAAAACGCCGCGAAGCGCTGGCGCTGGTGGAGAGTTTGTCGTGAAAACAGTCGTGCTGAGTCTCGCCATTTTCGCTGCGCTTTTCGCGAATGCCGGTGCTGATTTCGAAAACGCGAACCAGAAGTTTGCGGCTGGCGATGACAAAGCGGCGATCGCTGATTACGAAGCAGACGTGAGGAACGGAAGCTGGAGCGCGAATTTGTTTTACGATCTGGGGAACGCCTATTTTCGCGCGGGTGATGCGGGGCGAGCGATTCTGAACTACGAACGGGCGCTCGCAATCGAGCCGCATCATCCCGAGGCGCAAACCAATTTGCAGATCGCCCGGGAGCAATCGCGCGCACTCGAGATGACACCTGGCGCGGCGGAGAAATATGCCGGCGTTTTTCGCGCCTCTACGCTTGCGGTCGCGGCGGCGGTTTGCTTTTGGCTCGGTGTGATTCTGCTGATGGGGCGGCGCGCGATTGTTCTTTCCATCGTTTGCTTTATCGCGACCGGAGTTTGCGCGTGGGCCTTATGGACGCAGGAGAACGCGCGGAAAGGCGCGGCCATTGTGGTTAGTGAAAACGCGCAGGCGCGCGTGGCGACGGCCGATACGGCGCGAAGTATTCTGGCGCTGCCGCCGGGAAGCGAAGTGGTGATCTTGCAGGAGCGCGGCGAGTGGAATTACGCGGCGTTGCCGGATAATCAGCGCGGCTGGATCGCGGCCAAGGCGACGGAGAAGGTGCGCTTGTAAACCGTCAACACGGGATGCCTCGACTTCGCTCGGGGATGACGGCATGTTGAACGACATGACGGCGGAGATGGATGTCGGGACGAACAAAAAGGCGCTCCAGATTAACCTCGATGCGAAGCGTTACGGGACCTTTGCTGAAATCGGGGCGGGCCAGGAAGTAGCGCGGCGGTTTTTCCTCGTCGGCGGCGCGTCGGGCACGATCGCGAAGACGATGTCGGCTTACGACATGACGTTCAGCGACGCGATTTATGGGCCGACCGACCGCTACGTCAGCCGGGTGCGGCTCGGCACCATGCTTGATCACGAATACAATCTGTTGATCGAGCGGCTCGACCAGAAGCTCGGCGGCGAGCGCGCGTTTTTCGTTTTTGCCGATACGGTGGCGGCGCGCAGTTTTCGTTATCACAATGAATCGCACGGCTGGCTCGGGATTCGTCTCCAGAGGGAATCGCACGGGGAATCGAGCCAGATCATCATCCATGTGCGCATGCTCGACGACACCTACGTGGCGCAGCAGGAAGCGCTCGGCGTCATCGGCGTCAATCTGATTTACGGCGCGTTTTATCACACGAAACCAGAGGAGTTGATCGCTTCCTTGCCGGAGAATCTCGCGCCCGGTCGCATCGAGGTCGACATGATCAAATTCTCCGGCCCGGCTTTTTGCGATGTCGATAATCGGCTGATGAGCCT
>QHBL01000108.1 GCA_003244125.1 Chthoniobacterales bacterium | reverse complement strand
GACGCCATTGCCGATTGGCCGCTGCTGAACGCGCTGGTGAACACCGCAGCCGGCGCCTCCTGGGTTTCCATCCACAACGGCGGCGGTGTCGGCATCGGCTACTCGCAACACGCAGGCATCGTTGTCGTCGCTGATGGCACCGACAGCACCAAGCGCCGGCTCGAACGCGTGCTCACCAGCGACCCTGGCATGGGCATTTTGCGGCACGCCGACGCGGGTTATTCGCGCGCAATGGAGTTTGCCGAAGGCGCCGGCATCGACATTCCAGTCCAACCGATGTCACGCGATTGAGCATGAAGACGCTCATTGAATGCGTGCCGAATTTTTCCGAAGGGCGCGACGCGGAAATTATCCGGCAGATTACGGAAGCTATTAAGTCTGCTGATGGCGTTTCGCTGCTTGATGTCGATCCGGGCGCGAGCACGAATCGCACCGTGGTGACTTTCGTCGGTGCGCCAGATACGGTGGTGGAAGGCGCGTTTCGCGGGATCCAGAAGGCGGCGGAGTTGATCGACATGCGGAAGCACACGGGAGCGCATCCGCGAATGGGTGCGACGGATGTTTGCCCGTTCATCCCGGTGAGCAATGTGAGTTGGGAGGAACCAATCGCGTGCGCGCAGAAGCTGGGCAGACGAGTGGGGGATGAACTTGGGATTCCGGTTTATCTTTACGAGCGGGCGGCGAAGAATCCGGCGCGGGCGAATCTCGCGGTCATTCGCGCGGGCGAATACGAAGGGTTCAGCGAGAAGATAAAGCAACCGGAGTGGAAGCCGGATTTCGGGCCGGCGGAGTTCAACGAAAGGGCCGGCGCGACAGCGATTGGCGCGCGCGATTTCCTTATTGCTTACAACGTAAATCTGAACACGCGATCAACTCGGCGAGCTAATTCGGTCGCGTTCGATGTGCGGGAAAATGGGCGTGTCAAAACCGAGGACGGAACACCAACTGGTAAGCCGGTGCTCGACGAAAAAGGCGAGCCGGTGCGCGTGGCTGGTATGTTGAAGCACGTGAAAGCGATCGGCTGGTTCGTCGAGGAGTACGGAACGGCACAGATTTCGATGAATCTAACGGACATCGCGGAGACACCGCTGCACGCTGCGTTCGACGCCTGCTGCGAAGCGGCTGCCAGGCGCGGGCTCCGCGTTACCGGGTCGGAAATTGTGGGAATGATCCCGAAGAAAAGTCTGCTCGATGCCGGCCGATATTTTTTGCGGAAACAGAACTGGTCGGAGGGCGCGGCGGAAGAAGAGCTGATCGAGATGGCGATTCGTTCGATGGGTTTGAGTGAGCTAAAGCCGTTCATCCCGAGTGACAAGATCATTGAGCTGAAGATTGAAGCGGCCCCCCCGACGAAGAAATCGCTCCTGCAGCTGAACCTCCGGCATTTTTGCAATGAAACGCTGAGCGATTCACCGGCGCCTGGCGGTGGATCGGTGGCGGCGCTGCTTGGCGCGGTTGGTGTCTCGTTAGGAGGAATGGTAGCAAATTTGTCCGCGGGCAAACGCGGTTGGGAAAAGCAGCTGTCGTATTTCAGCGATTGGGCGGTGAAAGCGCAGCAGCTCAAGGATGAGTTGTTGTCGCTCGTCGATGAAGATACGGCTGCGACCAATCAGGTGATGGCGGCGTTCGGATTGCCGAAGCAGTCGGCGGAAGAGAAAACGGCGCGGACGAAGGCGATCGAGGCAGCTAACAAGAATGCGACGGAAGTTCCGCTGCGCGTGATAGAGACGGCGTTCAAAGCTTATGCGCTGCTGGAGGAGATGGCGGCAAAAGGGAATCCTGCATCGGTTTCGGATGTGGGCGTGGGAGCTTTGGCGGTGCGCGCGTGCATCGAAGGGGCGGCGATGAATGTGAGGATCAATCTGGCGAACTTGAATGATGAGCAGTTCAAAGCTTCGGCGAGCGAGAAGATGCGGAAAATCAGGACTGATTCAGAAGCTCGTTTCGCGGTGGTCCATCAGGCGATTGAGAGCAAGCTTGGTTGAAGATGCTGGCGATTTTGCACGCGGCGCAGCTGGTGACATTAGCTGGGCCCAATCGGGCGCGATGTGGGAAGGAGCTTAACGATCTCGGGATTATTTCCGACGGCGCGTTGCTGGTGGAAGGCGATCGCATTGCTGCGGTCGGAACTTCGAAGGAAATCGAGAAGCTCGCGCGCGATGCGGAGATCATCGACGCGAGCGGCAGTGTAGTGCTGCCCGGATTCGTCGATGGTCACACGCATCTGGTGTTCGCCGGCAATCGACTCGATGATTTCGAGGCTCGCGCTCGGGGCGAAACGTATGAGCAGATTGCCAAACGTGACGGCGGAATCCAGACGACAGTGCGCGCGACACGAGCGGCGAGTGAAGGTCAACTTTTCTCGTTAGCAAAGGAACGGGCTGGTTGGTTTTTACGCAACGGAACGACGACGGTCGAGGCGAAGTCGGGTTACGGCTTAAGTGTTGAAGATGAGTTGAAGATTTTGCGGGTGATCCGGCGCATCGGCGCGGAGACGCCTTTGCAAACGGTTCCCACGTTTCTCGGCGCTCATGCGGTGCCGCCGCAATTGGAGCGTGATGCTTACGTGGGGCTCGTGAGGAACGAAATGCTGCCGCGCGTC
>QHBL01000251.1 GCA_003244125.1 Chthoniobacterales bacterium | reverse complement strand
AACTATGAAACGAACATTAGGGTTAGCTCTGGTGGCAATTGCGTCGCTGGCGGCAATGGGATCAGCCAAAGCAGTCATCATTAACGTGGACGTGAATGATCGTCCCTATTACCTGCACGGGCCGGGCTACTACGTCGGGCCGCGCTATTATGTATGGGTGCCGGGACATTGGACATGGCGGCATCATCGCCACGTCTGGGTTCACGGTCACTACGCGCCGCGCTAGCGTGAGTTAGTCGCGCGCCAGGCGCGGCTCGACTATTTCGCAGATGACGTGCAGCAGAAACTTGTGCGCTTCCTGAATGCGCGCGGTCGCCGTGCCGGGGACGATCAGGTCCACGTCCGCGATGCGCGCGCATTCGCCTCCATCGCGCCCAAGTAACGCGATCGTCCTTAGCTGCGCGCTCCTGGCCGCTTCCAGCGCGGCCCGGATGTTTTTCGAGCGGCCGCTTGTGCTGAGCGCGACGAGTGTGTCGCCAGGCCGGCCGAAAGCTCGGACCTGCCGCGAGAAGATTTCCTCGAAGGAATAATCGTTCCCCGTGGCCGTGATCAAACTGCCGCCGGTGGAGAGATTGAGCGCGGGATAAGGGCGGCGGTCTTCGATAAATCGGCAGGCGAATTCCGTCGTGAAATCGGCGACATCAGCGGCGCTCCCGCCGTTGCCGCAGGCGAGCACCTGACCGCCGCTGGTGAGGGAGTGGGCGATGAGATCGGCCGCGCGCTCGATCGGCGCGGAAAGTTTTTCGAGTGATTGGAAGGTCGAGGCCGCGTCGCTCAAGGCGCGCTGAAGAATGGCGGACATGAGATGTGCAATTACCCGCGGCGCGGGAATCTGTCGAACAGAAAAGGCGCGTTGTAGCCGTCGCTCTGTGAGCGACGCGAGACACGATTGGCCACCGGCATCAGCACTGCCATAGTCTGCGGGGCCGTTGCGCGCAGCGATGCGGGCTACGGAAGAAACTTGGGAGTTTGTGTTGCAAACGAAAGCGGCTCTGGCTAAGACCAGCTTCTTTTCACTCCGAGCGTGCCAATGCTTTCGCAAAATGCGATGTTGATGATAGCGCTGATGATCTCAGCCGCCGTCTCCGCCAGTGCGCAGGATAACGAGAAATCGCGCGGCGCTTTCGGAGTCACACTCCAGCCGTTTTCCGCGGGCGATATCATCGCCCCGGCGCGTCGCGCAGAGCCGCTCCGCATCGCCTATTACTCACCGCGCCCGCAGCCTGCCGCTCCGGCTGATACCGCTGATGGTGGCGAGGAGGAGAGTTCGCCGATCCTCTCCTCCGGCTCCCGGCCAATGATCGCCGGCGGCCGCGCCGCTTTGCGCAATGGCGTGGCTTACGCTCCCGCGCGCGCGCCGGCTAATGTGCAAAACGCGATCTGGGCGGTGAACACATTGCGCCGTAAACCGTATCGCTGGGGCGGTGGCCACGGCTCGTTTTACGACGGTGGCTACGATTGTTCCGGCACGGTTTCGTTCGCGCTGCATTCCGCCGGTCTTCTGACAACGCCGATGCCGTCGAGCGATTTTTTGCTTTACGGTGAGCGCGGCCGCGGCCGCTGGATCACGGTCTACTCACGGCGAGGCCACACCTTCGCGATTATCGCCGGCTTGCGGCTCGACACCACGGACCTGCGTTACGGCGGCGATGTCGGCCCGCGCTGGTATCTCGAGTCGCGCGACACAAGCGGCTTCGCCGCGCGGCATCCGACAGGGTGGTAGCGGGAAACATTGGAGTAATGGAGTAAAAGCCGGTTCATGTCGCTTACTCCATCACTCCATTACCCCCTGCGCGTGCATAGCTCACCAGCTACGCCGCGGCGGTGCCGCTTTCTTCGCCCAGGTATTGAATAACGAGCCGCAGCCGGGTGTTGAGATCGAGCTCTTCCAGGATCTGCTGGCGCCGTAGTGGATCGGTGATGAACGTCGAGGCCATCAAATCAGCGAGCATGGCGAGATCGGTCATGCCGGTGATATATCTGTCGATCTTCGCCGGCAATTTGCGGCCCAGCGTTTGGAAGCGGTCATAGAGCTCGAGCACTTTGGCGCCGAGCGCTTCCGTCTCGACTGTCGTTTCAGTTTCCGATCGCAACGTTTCCAGCTCGGCAACCGGAAAGGGATGAAGCTGAGTGAAGGCGGCGAAGCGGACGCGTTGAAGCCCTTGTAGGATCAAATTAGAGGTGCCGTCACCGCGGCCGACGCAGGCGCGAATGAGACCGATGGTGGCGACATCGAAAAAGTCCCTCTCGGTTTTCCAGTCCGCGCGCTCGGGATGGACGAGTGCGACGCAGAACATGCGTTCATGAGCGAGCGCGTGCGCCAGCATTTCGCGATAGCGCGGTTCAAAAATAGAAAGCGGCAAAAGCGCGTGCGGGAAAAGGAGCGCGCCGGGCAGCGGCATGACCGGCGCCTGTTCCGGCAGAATCTCGATCTTGTCTTCCATCGATTGATCGTTGCGCAACATTCGTCGGATTTCCGCTAGGATTTCGCGCGCGCACGTGGTTTTTCGGGTAGGAATCAGCGCAGCCTTGCCGGTGGCCGGGGCTCGGCTCGTTCGCGCAATGATCGTTCCCACGGACGCGATGCCTGACGTAATTCGCGGAGTGTGAGCTGGCCAGGGTAAAGCGGTTGCTGAAGCGCCGCATAGACTAACACAGAGCCGCATTCTGCAAGTAGGAGTCGTGAGATCGGTCCGAATCTTCCTATCGCCATGACGCAGCATCTGCCGCGCGCGCGGCGAAGGAATTGCAGGAGCGTAAGAAAATCATCAGGAGTATCGGCGCGGGTGACGAGCTTGAAAATGTTGGCGCCGGCGCTCCGTGCGCGCTGAAATTGCTTCAGCAAAACGGCGTGGCTCGGCGTGCGCGCAAAATTGTGAACGGAACAGATGCGCTGGATTTTTCTGCGCCCCGCTTCCTTCCAGACGGCGCGGAGTTCACGGAGCGAGCGCAATTCCACGTCGATGAATGCGGCGCAAGGCAGAAACTCCCTCAACCGATCGTCGCGCCGGAAAGCAAGTTTGTTACAGCCGCCTTCGGCGGGGTTACGGGCGGTGATGATGAGCGGGCGGCGCAATCGCAAAACATTCGTTGGGTCGATGTCGGGCAAACAATCCAGCCGCAGCTCGAACAAATCCGGCGGCCTTCGGATGCGCGCGGCGGCTCGCAATTCACCTTGCGAAGCAATGACGCCGACCACCGCTGGATTTTTGACCACAACCCGCGCCCCCATATTCTATAATCCCCCCGATGCTCGCGCGGAAACAGGAACTGAACACGCAGCTCCAGCAGCTGATCGATGCGTTTCTGCTGGCGACGGCGCTTTACCTTGCCTACGTGCTGCGGCTCTACGGCACGGTGCCGCTGCGCTTCGCCAATTACCCCGATCCATTCCAGAACTACCAATGGCTCTTCGTCGTGCTCATGCCCTTTGGCCCGATTCTGCTCGATCTCCAGGGCTTTTACCAATCGCCGCTGAACAAATCAGTCTGGCGCTCGTTCGTCCAGATTCTGCGCGCGATGTTTGGCCTGAGCATCATCGTGAGCGGGTGCGTCATTTTCCTGCGCCTGCCACTGCTCAATCGCACTGTGCCGCTGTTCTTTATCGGCATTGCGACAATCGCCTTGCTCATCAAAGAACGGCTGGCCGTTCTCTACATTCGGCGGCGGGCGCGACGGGGAGAAATGCGCGAGCCGGTGTTGCTGGCCGGAACGCCGGAGGACATCACCGCGCTGGAGCGCACGTTTACGAGCGAACAAAAGACGTTGCTCGAAATCGTCGATCGGATTGATATCGGCAAACGGCCCATCAGCGAGTTGGTCGAAGCGATGCATCGGTATGCGGTCTCACGCGTCATTTTCGCCGCAGGTCATACGCAACTAAACAAAGTCGAGGAAGCCATCGGCGCGTGCGAAGTGGAAGGCGTGCCGGCGTGGCTGGTGGCGGATTTTATTCAGACTTCGATCGCCAAACCGGACTTCGATGCCTTCGCGGGCCGGCCCATGCTGGTGTTTCGTTCCACCCCGGAAGTCTCCTGGGCGCTGCTGGTCAAAGCGATCATCGATCGCGTCTGCGCATTTATTCTTCTCCTCGTTTTCGCTATTCCAATGCTGTTCATCGCGCTTGCGATTCGCATCACTTCGCCGGGCCCGGTGGTTTTCCGGCAGAAACGCGCGGGCCGTTTCGGCAAGCCATTCGTCATGCTGAAATTTCGCTCGATGCGCAATGACGCGGAGATGCGTCGCGCCGAGCTGGAGCCGTTCAATCAAATGAGCGGGCCGGTGTTTAAAGTGGAAGACGATCCGCGCGTAACGGCGCTGGGACATTGGCTGCGCAAGACGAGCATGGACGAATTGCCGCAGCTGCTCAATGTGCTCTCCGGCGACATGAGTCTGGTGGGACCGCGGCCGCTGCCGATCTATGAGGTGGAACGTTTCGAGAATTCGGCGCAGCGCCGCCGGCTGAGCGTGAAGCCGGGGCTGACCTGTCTCTGGCAAATCAGCGGACGCAATCAGGTAAAGGATTTCCGGGATTGGGTGCGGCTGGATTTGGATTACATCGACCGCTGGTCGTTAGGACTGGATTTGAAAATCCTGCTGCGCACGATTCCGGCGGTCTTGTCGGGATT
>QHBL01000109.1 GCA_003244125.1 Chthoniobacterales bacterium | reverse complement strand
TCCGACCACATCCAGTAATGCGCCTCGTCGAATTGCAGATCGGTTGTGCCCAGCAACGCCAGCCGCACGCCCGTGAGCGCGAGCACGAAAATCCAGACCGCGCGTTGGATTTTCACGCGGCTGGAAGCAAATGCGGGTGACGGCTAACGAGGTCTGGCAAACGCCGCGCGACGAGCTTTTGCCAGACCATTTCGCAAAGTCCCAGGATGAGCAGTGTCTCGCCGGCCGCGAGGAAAAACGTGCTCAGCACATCGCTTGGCCAGTGCGCGCCCAAATAAATGCGCGACCACATCACGGCCGCCGTTATGAGCCAGTACACCTTCCCCCACCGGCGATAAAACAGCGTGCAGCAGACGCCGATGACGGTGTTGTTGTTGGTGTGACCCGATGGAAACGACGCACCCGAGCGCGACCGTTCCTCGTCAGTGGAAAGCCGGACGCGCGGCGTTTTGAAGATGGTGAGCAGCATCGGACGCGTTTTCTCCAGCTCGATCAGCCGCACCGTCTCCACCTGCTTCGGGCGCGGACGCGCGACGGCGTTTTTGAGCGGATCGACCACCGCGTTGGTCAAGCCGAGCGCGAGCGCTGTGCAAAAGACGAATGCGCGGCTGTGGAACCGGCCGAAGATGAGAAGCGAAATGCCAATAAGAACGAAGAAGGGAACCCAGATGTCGGCGCGGCTGATCACGGCCATGAACAGGTCGAGCGCGCCATTCGTCCATTGCTCGTTAATCAAATGAAGAATTGTCTCGTCCATTTCTCGCCGCGGCAGCGCGAGAATAGAAGCGCGCGTGCTCTGAAACAAGCGGCTCTCCTCGCAGTGCTCACCATCGCGACCGCACCAGGTCAGAACCTTCCCGATGCACAGGAGGTGCTGGCAACGGTGCGGCTGCGGCAGGCGCAACAGCAGATCGATCTGCGCGGCCAGCTCCGGCAGGACGCGCTGGTGGTGCCGTTCCGGCTGGTGCAGGAGGGCACGGTCGTTCGTTACATATTCAGCAATCCAGATGAAACCTTGCAGCTGCGACTGGGCGCCAAGGATTCGCGGCTGGAGGAAATTACGCGGCGCGGCTCCGCTCGGATTTCCGGCGCGCAACTCGATGAAGCGGTGCGCGGCACGGCCATCACCTACGAAGACTTGGCGCTGAAATTTCTTTACTGGCCGGACGCAAAAATCGTCGGGTCGGAGTCGATCCGAACACGGGACTGCTGGAAAATAGAGCTTCGTCCGGCGGCTAACGAGTCGCAGTACGGCGGAGTTTTGTTATGGGTCGACAAAGAGGGCGGCGCCCTGCTGCGCATGGCAGCGTTCGATCGCGCCGACAAATTGGTCAAGCGCTTCGAAGTTATTTCCGCGCAAAAAATCGAAGGCCGCTGGTTCCTGAAGCAGATGCGGGTGGAAGCGATTGATCCAAAGACGGACCGAGTGACGGCGCGAACGTATTTGGAAATCAAGAAGCTAGTTCGCCATCGTCTTCAAAGCCAAGGACCTCAAAAAATCTTGCCTGGAATGCCGACGGGCCCGCGCGTTGCGAGGTTCTTCGCCGTCTAGCGGCTCAGGATGATAGAAGTGTTTGTGCCGCCGCTTCGTCCTCCTCCGCTGCGAGCACGATTTGGGCGAAGATGCGCGCTTCAAGACTCGCGCCGCCGACGAGCGCGCCGTCGATATCCGGCTCCGACATGAGCGCGCGCGCGTTTTCCGGTTTGACGCTACCGCCGTACTGGATGCGGATGCGTTCCCCGGTGGCGTCGTCGGACAATTGGCGCAGCATGGCACGAATGAAGGCGTGTGCTTCCTGCGCCTGCGCGGGAGTGGCGTTGCGGCCGGTGCCGATGGCCCAGACCGGTTCGTAGGCGATGACGGTGTCCTGGAATTCTTTGCTTTCCAGACCAGCGAGACTGCCGCGCAATTGCCGCTCCAGAATTTCCTCCACGCGGCCGGCGTCGCGCTGCTCCAGCGTTTCGCCGATACAGACGATCGGTCGCAGTGTCGCTTCGTGCGCCGCGCGAACTTTGCGGTTCACAATTTCATCGGTTTCGCCGAAAAGCTGACGTCGCTCCGAGTGGCCAAGCACCACGTAGCGCACAAAAAGGTCGCGCAGCATTCCCGCGGAAATCTCGCCCGTAAATGCGCCGTTGCGTTCCCAGTGCATGTTCTGGGCGCCTACTTTGATTTGCTGATCCGATCCAAGCGCCTCCGCCACTTTCGCGATGGCGGTGAACGGCGGCACGATCACCACTTCCACCTCCGAGATTTCGCCTAGCTCGAGCAGCAAGTCTTTCACAAACTCCGCTGCCTCCGCTTGCAGCATGTTCATCTTCCAATTGGCCGCGACAATTTTTTTTCTCATTAGCTCATCATCCCGAGCGGAGCCGAGGGATCCCGTTGCGCAGCCTTTAAGATAACGCGTCGGGCTCCCTCGACTTCGCTTCGCTCCGCTCGGGATGACATCATTTCTTTTCCGTTAACGCGGCCACGCCCGGCAATTCTTTTCCTTCCAATAATTCGAGCGACGCCCCGCCGCCGGTAGAAATGAAAGTCATTTTATCGGCCACCCCGGCCTGCTTCACCGCCGTCACCGAATCGCCTCCGCCGATGATGGTGGTGGCGTTGCTCTTCGCCAGCGCGCGCGCGATTGCACAGGTCCCGTTAGCAAAATCCGGAATTTCGAAAACACCCAGCGGACCATTCCACAAGACGGTTTTGGCGATTGCGATTTCACTCTCGAATAACGCAATCGTCTCCGACCCCGCGTCCAGATTTTGCCAGCCATCGGGAATTCCGTGCTCCGGCGAAAGGAGGCCTGAGTTTTTCGTTTCCGCGCCCGCCCGCACTTCGCGTGCGAGGATCGCATCCACTGGCAGCACCAGTTTTACCCCGCGCTTTTTCGCCAGCGCCAGCAGCTCAGTGGCAAGGTCCACCTTGTCCGCTTCCACCCGGCTGGCCCCGATCGGGATTCCCTCCGCCTTGAAAAACGTGTTCGCCATCGCGCCG
>QHBL01000158.1 GCA_003244125.1 Chthoniobacterales bacterium | reverse complement strand
GGTTCTTCCCATCCTTTTTCGACCTGCCACATCGCGCGACCGCGGGTCTCGTTATACGCCTGTTTCCCGTATTGATACTTGGTTTGATCGAGGCGCTCCTGACCTTTGCGGGCGGCTGTATTGTATGGGTCGAGATTCAGCACCTGATCGTAGCGCTTCATCGCCATGTCGTAGCGGCCCGATTGATAAAAGCCTTCCGCTTCTGTGAGCAGCTTTTTCACTTCCTCCACTTTGGCGAGGAACTTCGGGCCCATCGTCTTGTTGATGAATCCCGGATCGCGCAAGTGCGCGAGCATGGCCCTGGCTTCACGGCAATGCGGATTGTAACGGTCGCTCACCACTTCACTCAGCACCTGCTCAGCCTCGTTATATTTGCCTTCCGCCATGCGTTGCTCGGCCAGCTTCACGCCGCTGTCGCAAAAGCCATCGAGCGCCTCGCGATAGGAACCGGCCGCGGCGGGTGAATCGGGCAGGTAAGCGAGGCCGTTGCGAAAATCATCGTGCGCGAGCGCGAACTTTTTCTCATCCAACTCCACCTTGGCTCGGGCCAACAACTCTTCGCCGTGCGGGATGCTGGCCTGGCGGCGCGCAGCTTCGCGCTCCGCCACACGCTTGACGTTACTCTGCGCCGAAAGCAGCCCGGGGAGGCACAAGAGCAGAGCGAGCAGGAGGCGAGATGTTTTCATGGGGACAGGATTAAGGGGCGAGCAATCCGATTTCGATCGGCGCGTCGGGCTTTTTACTGCTCGCGACCACCGCCTTGTTCGGCTGAACGTCAACCAGTTTGTACCTGATGTCGGTCTCTGGAGGCAACGAAAATTCCTGATCTTTTTTGACCACGAACTCGTGGCGCTCCTTCCACGAATAAACGAAGGTGGCGACTGATTCGGGCGAAACGGCCACGCGCTCTTTCACCAGCGTGAGTTGCTCGTGCGTCTCGGTGTTCTTCAGCGTCAACTCCGAGACGTCGACATCGGTGCCATACTTATCCTGCGCGGTTTTGTCGGTGAGTTTGGTGACTTTGAAATGGGTGCCGGCAATGGTGTCGCCGATTTTCACGAACTGCGTCGGCTGCCGCAGATCGATGGTGTTGATGCCGAAAGTATCTTCCGCGCGCGAGGAGTAGACGAGGCGGAACGGTTCCTGCGAAAATGATTTCAGCTTGAGCTTGGTCACGTAATCGGGATGTGAAGCTTTGTCGGTCGGATTCGTTTTGCCCTGCCATTCATCGAAGTTGTTGAAGCCGTCGCCATCGGGGTCCTGGTCGAGCACGTCGGCATCGGCGATGGGCAGACCGAATTGCTCAAACCATTCGTTCGGCACCGGCGGATGGACTTCGGTGGTCTGCAACGTGGCGGGCTCGCCGTTGCTGGCGATGAAATGTTTCTCCGGCACGAAGAGACCGGAGCGGCCGCTGAATGTCCATTGCGGCGGCTGATGCAGCGCTTTGTCGGCCGCCTCGACCTCGTTAGCTTTCCCCGGCGGCGCAGCCGGACGTTGAACCGGGGTGGATTGAAGATCCGCGAACTGCTCGCTGAAGGCGGCGGCGTTGCGGAATAGCGCCACGCCATTCAAGAGCAGAATGAGGATCCCGGCTATGAGAGCGACCCGCTCGTAGTTTTTCTTCAGCCAATCCATGGGATGAAACGAGTGGTCATTCTTTTGTCATTCCGAGCGCAGCGCAGCGGAGTCGAGGAATCCCGTGGTGTTTGCCCCAAAAGAAATAGTCAGAGATGTCTCGCCTTCGCTCGACATGACAAAAAAGGTTCATCAAAATTCGAAATTGATTAGTTCGACCCGCGCGGAGAGATCGACGTGTTCGTTGCCGACGACGAACTGGATCGCGCCCGCGGGTGTGCCGGCTGGGCTGGCCCCCGGAGCCGCAGCGCCAGGATTTGCCGCTGGCGTGGCAATGGGAGCCGGAGTGTTCCCCGGCGCCGGCGTTTCCCGCGACGGCCCTTTCTCCTTCTGGTTCTTTACATGCAAGGTGCGCGCGATGAAGAACTGGTCGTTGGCCGAAGCGATGCCGTTAATGATCTTGCGCGTAGCTGACGGCGGCCCAGCCACGGAAAACTCGACCGCGCGACGGTTGATCATCTTCGATTCCGCAGGCGCGGCGCCGGCACGCGGGCCCGAGCTCGCGGCCGGAGCAGCCGCCGCGCGCACAGCGATGATGGTGGGCGTAGGCGACGCTTCCGGTTTGACCCGCCGGAACATGGTGACAGCATCGACCCGCGTCTCGATGATGAGATTCAACAGCAGTTGAATTTGCGCGAGCTCCTGCCCCAGCGCGGTCGCTTCCTCCGTTTTCGGCAACGTCGAGACGAACTCGTCGAAGCCGAGTTTGAAATTGTCAGGCAGCTTCACCCGGTTCGCCCGCGCGTTCTCCGCCACGTTGGTGATGGCTTGCAGAAGCCGCGACTGGAACTCGTTAGGCGCGAGCGGCGGGACGCCGAGCACGTGCGTGCCGAGCTCAGCTTTGAGTTTGTCTAACGAGGCGTGGTAATCGGCCAAGTGACCTTTCATTTTGCGCACATTCGCATCGCTCGGATACGGGTTGCCGCTTTCGAGCTGGCGCTGCTCCCCGGCGGAGGCGCGGAATTCCGCATCGGCCGCGCTAAAGTTGCTCTTCGTCCACCACAGCAGGAGCAGCGCAATGACGAGCGCGCCGCCGCCGATGGCGCCGAACCATGTCCAGAATGGATTGCGCGCCGTCACGGCAAAGGCAGCTGCTGTTTCAGATCGAGGTGCAGCTCGTAGGGAAAGGCCCATTCGGTGTTGTTGGGCATGGTCGGCTTGATCACGCGCTGCTGGTTGTTCGCATCAATCGCGAAAAACGGCGAGCCGACGAGGCTCTTGAAATAATCGACCACCACTTCCTGTTGCCGCGCGTTCCACAGATAGAGCCCGCGCACCAGCAAACCATCGATCGCCGCGCCGCCCGTCGCCGCGCCACGCACCGCGCGCAGCGGCGCTGGCGTCGGCGCAGGCGTTGCTCCCGCCGGCTCATGGGGATTCTGCAACGCCGTCTCGCTCACATCCGGCGCCACCGGTTTACCTTTTGAGAGTGGGATCAGCTCGGTCACCCAAATATTCTCCTTCGGCAGCCGCGTGTTCATGTCTTCGAGCAACTGCGGCCAGAAACTGCGCGCGTTGATCGCGCTCACCAGCGGCGCAGCCACGTTATCGAGCGTCGCCGCCTCTTTGCGGACGGTGTCGAGCTGCGATTGAAAACCGCGCAGCGTCGCCACCTTTGCGTCCACCTTTTGTTTCGCGTCGCGCAATACCATCGCGCCGCGCGCGTAGTAAACGCTCCAGCCCAGCAACGCGAAAATGAGACACGCCGCTGCCGCGATGAGAAACGGCCGCCGCCGTTCCACCTCCTGTGCGCGCACCACGCTGGCAGGCCTCAGATTCAGCTCCACCGGACAGGTCGCCACCGCGCGTAGCCCAAGCCCCACCAGCTCGCCCATCAAATGCGCCGAGCGCGCGATCTCTTCCGCCGGCGCCTCCGGCGCGACTGCGACATTGCGCAGCGGATTGAAGAACTC
>QHBL01000017.1:1339-5570 GCA_003244125.1 Chthoniobacterales bacterium | reverse complement strand
GTCTTGGTTCCCACCGTCTCCGAGGTCCGGTTGGCGGCCACGTCATAGCCGTAGGTGTATTGTTTCACCAGCGCGCCCGTGGCATCATCTTTTAACGGTGCCGTCAGCAACTGGTCGGCGTTGTCGTAGCCCAGATCATACCGCTGCGTCCCGGTCATACTCGGGTTGTTCTTCTTCCAGGTCAGAATCTGCCCTTCAGTGTCGTACGTATAGTCAAACTGCGAGATGAGCGCCGCCGTGCTGCTTAGATTCTTGATCTGCTGCAAACGCCTGTCTTGCGCGTTCGGGAAATAGGTATAATTCGCCGTGGCCCCTCCAGGGTAGGTCATGTTCAGCAAGCGATCGGTCACTCCATCATAGGCATAACTGAATGCGTCCAGCTTGTTCGTGTCGCTACTCAGCCGGCCCAGGCTGTCAAAGGCCCAAGTCTCAGAGTTATTGCTGCCGTTAATCTTGCGGTTGGTCACCCGGCCAGCTCGTCGTAGCTGAAAGTGATGGTATCGTTGGCCAGTGGGCCATCTATGCTGCTAAGCTGAGCGGCGCCTAGTGCGGCGGGCACAGTAACCGCATTATAAGCGTAAACCGTGCTTCCCGTGCCATCGACCATTGTCTTGGCCCGGTTGTAATTTGGATCGTAGGTGAAGCTAACAGAAGGCGTCGCCGGACTCAGCGGCTGACCAGAGGTGTCGGTGTAGGTGATCTGCGCGACGTTCTCGTCGGCCAAATAGGTGTAGTTGGTCCGCTGATTCTTGGGGTCGGTGGACGATTTCATCCGGCTGGTCGCGCCGGCGGTGTTCGGCGCCGTTTGCCCTTCGTAGAGGTAGTCGATGGTTGTATTGTCGTTGAAGACTTTCTGGTAGACGCGACTCTCAATATCGCGATTGAAAAGCGTGACTTGCTGTTTCGGGTCGGTGATGCTGGTCAGCGCGCCGCACGTACACCAGCCGTACTGCGTGGTTCGATTCTGTGGGTCGGTGATCGAATCCATCTGCCGGTTGGCATTATAGTGACGATACGTCCAGAGGCCGCGCCGGTCCCGACTCCCGGTCAGGTCAAGTGTCATTACAGCGGTCACGTTATCCGTGTACTGGAATTGCTGATACGTTGCATCCGGATAGGTGATCTTCGTTTTCCGATCGAGACTATCGTAATCCGTTGTGACGGCATAGCCGTCCGTATCAGTCACGGTCCGGATGCGATTAAAGCCATCGTAAGTAAAACTCGTGACCGCGGACGAGCCATTGAACACGGGACTGGTGATCGACGTAAGGTAGCCAATTGGCTTGCCGGAGCTGCCGTCGCCATAGCCATAGGAAGTCGTTTCGAGCCTGGCGTTCTGCACGCTCATTAATTGGCCGTAAGGGTTGTAACTATAATTGGTCGTTTGACCAGCGGCGTCAGTCGCGGTAAGCGGCTCGTGGAGCCCGTTGTAAGTACAGCCCGCAATCTTATCCGCATGTGCGCCGCCCGGGTCGAAGCTCGAGCCCGAGGGATTACGCTGATAGACCGTGAGCAGGTCGATATTGGTCGTGTCGTAAACGGAGTTGGTGACACGGCCGACAGGGTCGCTCGCCTTCGTCCTCCGGCCAATCGCATTATATTCAAACTGCGAAAGCTGCGTACTGCCGTCGCCCAAAACACGGGCGACTTGGGTTGGGTTGGCGCTCGGTCCGACATGGGTGGCGTCCGGCTGGCCAGCGTAGGTATACCAGGTTTTCCAAGGCAGCTTTCTCGCTCGATGGGATGCCCGAGAGCGATCCATCGGCGTTGTAAAGCCAGTGTGTGATTTTGGCCTGCGTATAGTCGCCAGGAGCCACGGCCATTGCTTTCTTGTCCCAATAAAATGTATTCGCTACATCCAGCCCGGAGTTGCTGATGCCGGTCGCGTTTGGCGCCACGGGATCGCTGGACGCGATCCCCGGGGCGTTGTCCCGATACTCCACCCTCTCCTTTCCACCCACAGGATCAGTCATCTCGATCCAGCGATTGCTGCCGTTCTCTCCGCTGGCGAATTGCGTTGTCCCATACGGCGTGGTGAGCGAATCGATCGAATCAGTGCCGCGCGAGTAAGTGAATTGCGACTGGATCCCAATTTCATCGGTGATGATGGACAGATTCCCCGAGAGATACTGAAAGGTGGCAAACCGGCCAAAAGGGTCGGTTACTTTGGTGACCTTGAGCGGATCACCCGCCAGCTCATACGCAAGTGTGGTAATGCCGCCGAGGGCGTCGGTCAGCGTCGTGATGCGAAAACTCGAATCGTACCCGATCGCCGCGGCATTGCCGGCAGGGTCCGCCATCTGGGTCATAAAGATTTTGCGCGGATAGGCGGTCGCTCCGTCGCTGAGCGAGAAAATCTCCTTCGAACCGTCTAGCAGATGGCGTTCGTAGGTGGCTGCGCCGGTCTTAACGAGTCGGGCGTGGCTTTGAGCGTGCGGCAGGAACGTTTGCGAGCCTTGGTCGAAGGAATAAATCTCAGCGCCGCCGTTTGGGACATAAACCGAGGTCTGCGGCAATTGTGCTGTCGGATCATCGGTCACATAGGAAAGCCAGTTGAAAGTCCACTTTGGCCCCAAATTGCTGTAAGCGAAGGAAGCAGGCTGCTGGGTATCCTTTTGATTGTAGGTGACCAGGAAATCGATCGCAGGTCCGCGCGGTGGCGAGTAGCGCAGCGGGCGATCCTCGATGTTCAGGCTAACCATCATTGAGTGAACGCTGTATTGCGCCATTGGGGGCTTGTTGTCGCACTGATTACCCCCGTTTTTCATATCCTTATCGGTGTTATTTACGCGCGGAGAACCGAAATGCACCGTGTAGGTCCAGTGGTAATTAGAGTCATTTGTCGGGTCTGGAGGTGGATTACAGATCGTGTTATCCGGCGGGTTTGCCCAGCCGAGATAAACGTCGCCGACAGCTATCACACCACCCCCGCCGGCTTGGGCTGTGTAGCCTGAAAAATCCGTAGTTCCCGTGCTCGCTAGCTGATCAAGAATATAACCATCCCACGGCCTTCACACGCCGAGTGTCCTCCTGGTACCAGGGTGCCATCAACGCTACCGGACAAGACGCCGCCGGGCCGGGTCAAAATAAAGAGCGGATCGCCGGCCGCGTTGCGAACTGTAACGGCGCCACCGTTCGGGAAGCTCGAATCACTATCCGCCGTCCAGTTAACCGTATAAGTAACGCCAAACGTGTCGCACGCGATCGCGTCATAGTTCCTGTCACCGCACAAGTAGATGTTCTCGCCGACGGCGCTGCTAGAGATCAGAAGGAGCGACCACGCCAGGACTCGCTTAACGCCTTTCGGGACCGCAATAAACTGACACATAAGTCCGACTACACTGTTCATAGGCTATTGAAGGTTGATCAAGAGCGCACAGATGCGGTCATAGGGGGTCGATTCTACTTTGGACACCACTTTGCGACTAAGCAAGTTTCAAACATCCGTCCAGCTGCCCGTTTGTTGCCAGCTGGTGGTGACGGCCACGCCAATGGCGAATCGACTGCCGGCGCTGAACTAGCCCGATCTCGTGCAGGGGCGGCGCGCGACGGGATCGACTACGCGCGCATGACGCTGCAGCGCGCAGGCGTTACTTTCCCTTGTGGCACAGCGTTTCCGTTTTTCCAAAGCACGCCGCCTTAGGCGCCCCACGGAGTTCAGCGCGTGCGCACCGAGGAACATCAATCCATGGCCCGCCGCTCACCGGTTGCAAGATGCCGCTGAACCACGGCGGTCGCCATCTGCGCGAAATTTTTCGCAAACATCAACACGAAATCACACCGGGCACATCGATCGTGACCATGACGTCGGCGCTGGCCGCCCGCGTCAGCTTCGCTGCGCTGGAAGATGACTGGTTGCGCGTCATTCGGCGCGCTTCTATTCTAGCGCCCTGATGCGCGCCCTCGTCCGCATTTTCGTTCGTACTTATAAGGTCACGCTCTCGCCTGTCCTGGCGTTTCTCGGCGGACCCGACAGCGGCTGCCGTTTTTGGCCGACGTGCTCCGAATACCTGTTAGAGGCAGTCGAGCAGCACGGCTTCTGGCGCGGCAGCTGGTTTGGAGCGAAACGGCTGCTCCGCTGTCAGCCTTGGGGCGAAAGCGGGCGGCTCGTGGAAGCAGCCGGCGTGACAGAGGGCGGAGCGGGGTCTTCAAGCACGCAGCGTGACAGTGCAGGACTCGTTAGGGGATTGGGGACGAGTGCTGCGCTGGCGCGATTGCGTGCCGGGTCTTT
>QHBL01000017.1:0-1264 GCA_003244125.1 Chthoniobacterales bacterium | reverse complement strand
GCGATGACGCCTGACTCTTGCCGTCGGTTATTTCCAGCAGCCCAAAGGATGCTCGCGGACTTTCCCGAGGATGACTAAGGTTCTTTACGAACATGGGAATGCAGGACCTCGACTACTGTTTCATCTACCAGCCCAGCAGAACCCAAGATTCGTCTTAGATCGTCCTGGGAAAGCGCATACGAAGCCACTCTCGGCGTCTGTTTGTACCAAGGGCTGGCTTTCGGATTCAGCATAATAAATACGATACCGCTATCCCCGCGGACTGCGAGAAAGCGATACTTGCCGGCCCGAAATACCTTAAATCTTTCCCCATCTTCTAAATGAAAGGATGCCTGCTCACTTCCTAACGTTTTTAACGTTTCAACCTCTTGCTTACCTCGATCTATACAGCTTGAAAGGGAAAATAATGAGAACAAGACAAGCAAACACTTGGTCATGGCTTCTGAAATGGCCCGGATTCCTGGACAACTGTTCCAGGTGGAATATACATCCCGCTAACTCCCGGCCGACGCGCTAGTCCTGCTCTGAACCAGTCCAGCAACATCTTCGGGAAGGGGGTTCGATGGCGAAAAACGCCTATGTCTCTGAGTCCTTCACTAACAGCAGTGCTACAGGTATTAGCCTGTTCAGAACTGAATCCACGATCACGGGCTCGATTGAAGGAGTCGACTAACTGTTGATCCTCCTCTGGTGTGGTGGGAATGTAGTAGAGCAACTGATCCTTTCCACCACTCACTGACTGCTGCGTCAGATAGTCCCCCAAGCTCGTTCCGTCATCGTGGGCTGTTCCAAAACTATATGTCCCTCTCCCAGAAACCGCGACTGCCACGTGGCCTAGCGGATTGCCTGGAGTGAACCCGAATACTACTACGGCATCCAATCCAAGCGGATCGATCGCATTGGCTGGATTGTTCGCCACATACCCATACAGGTTAATTCCACCCCTTTCGCCGATGGGATCGCGGCTTAGCCATCTGCCTAGATCCGGATCATAGGCGCGATAAGTCGCGAAAAGCAGCCCACTCTTGGCGTGCCGATACAGCCCGGTATAGTTGAACTCGGGCTTTGTTGTGTTCAACACGGCCGTGAATCTGCCCCACGGGTCATAATCGTTGCGAGCGACGAGGGTTCCGTCACTCTTGAACATCTCGCGCACGGAGCCTAGGTGATCGCGCGTGTAGAAGTAGGCTGTGTTACTTGCGA
Source organism: Chthoniobacterales bacterium (assembly GCA_003244125.1). Next base: position 61 of record QHBL01000017.1, on the reverse strand, counting down.
ACTGCCCTTGCGCATACATCCGTAAGGTGACTCCATCATTGGCGTTGCGCTCCTCGCACTT
>QHBL01000418.1 GCA_003244125.1 Chthoniobacterales bacterium | reverse complement strand
GACATCATGATGCCGGAGATGGACGGCTATGAAACGCTGCAGCGGCTCAAGGCGGATAAGGCTCTGCGCCACATTCCGGTCATCATGATCTCCGCCTTGAACGAGCTAGACTCAGTCGTGCGCTGCATCGAGCTCGGCGCGGAAGATTACCTGCCGAAGCCGTCCGACCCAACTCTGCTCAAGGCGCGTCTCGGCGCGTCCCTCGACAAAAAGCGCGCGCGCGACCGCGAGCAGGAACTAGCCGCTGCCTTGCGTGCTCAAAACACCGAGATGGCTGCGTGGCGCAAGGCACAGGAAGCAGATCTCGCCGTCGCCCACACCACGCAACAAGCCATTGTCAGCTCCGCACCCGCGCACCTTCGAGGTTGGCATGTAGAAACGATCTACAAGCCACTCATCCAGGTCGGCGGGGATGTTTATGGCTGGCGCGAGTTGGACCATGGCTGGTCGGTTTTCTGGATCGCGGATGCCACCGGCCACGGCGTGGCCGCAGCGCTTTTCACCACCCTAGTCGCCCTGCTTTTCAATCAAGCCATCAGTGAGCGCCAGACAGCCGAGGGGATTCTTACTAAAGTGAATCAAGAGTTTTACAGCACACTCCGCGGCCGCGCGTTCATGACCGCCTGTTGTGCCGTCGTCAAAACCGACGGCGAATTGTCCTTCGCCGGCGCCGGCCATCCGGCCCTCCTCATTCGGCGGCGGGACGGCACGATCGAGACCCTTTCTTCGCGCGCCACGATGATTGGAATCTACCCGGCGTTGAACATCGAGCCGACGGTTACAGCGCTCGCGTCCGGCGAGGCAGCGCTCCTTTATAGTGACGGTCTCTACAGTTCGAAAGAAAACACCGGCGAGCGATCGACCGCCGAGACGCTCGCGAAATCCTTTGCGCAAACCGGCTCAAGTGCGGACTTCCTGCCGAGCCTCATCGCACAACGGGACCAAACTTCCGGCGACGGTTTCGATGATGATGTTGCTGCCATCGCACTGCACCGCGCGTAAACAGCGAAGAGGATTCATCAAGCGTCTGGCGCGCGTTTCGCGTGTCGGCCTTCATCAGCAGAGCATTGCGCCGCCGCAGATTCGTTGCTCGAAATCGTCGCGCGAGTCAATTGCCTAACAAGTGCTACGCAATCGGGAGTTCGAAATAGAATTCGCTCCCCTGTCCGAGAACGCTGGTCACGCCAATAATTCCGCCATGGGCTCCGATGATCGCTTTGGCAATCGCGAGCCCCAGCCCTGCGCCGCGCCGGTCCTTCGCATCGGCTTGCCAGAACCGATCGAAGATTTGCTCCAAATGCTCCGTTCGAATCCCCTCGCCGATATCGATCACCGAAAACCGTACGGTCTCACCGTGACGAGCTGCGCTAACGCGCACCTCCGCGCCGGCCACGCTGAACTTGACTGCGTTCACCACGAGATTGGAGAAGACGCGCAGGATGCGCTCGTAATCGACCAGCACCGCGGGCAGCGCCGCCTCCGCCTTGACCGAAAGTCGAATGCTGTGACGGGCGGCGAGCGGCTGTAACATGGCCCGCGCATCTGCCAGTAAGGCCATGACTCCGAGCGGAATCGCCTGAATCTTCACGCCACCGCTTCGAGCTTCGCCACTTCCAGCAGGTCCTCGATCAGTCGCGACATCAGATCGACTGCGGTTTCCATTCGCTTGAGCAGTTCGTTTGTTCTCGCGCGCCGTTGGCACTTCCGCGACGAGCTGCGTGCCCATCTTGATGAAATTCAGCGGCGTGCGCAGATCGTGCGCAACGATTGCCCGCACCTCTTCGCGCGAACGGGTCGCTTCTCTCGCCACCTGGGTTTGCGCTTCGGCCTCCGTCAAAGCGCCACGCAGTTTGATCTCGCGCAACGCCGCCGCCGCTAGTTCGGTCAAGACTTCCACGTCGAGCGCCGACCATTCCCGTGGCGCAAAATCGATCGCGCAAAAACTCCCGATGGCATGTCCGTTCTCCATGATCAACGGGATCCCGGCGTAGGCGCGCGCACCAAGCGATTGCACCGTCGGCACGTCGCGGAAGATCGGATCCGCCAGCGTATCGGGAATCAAAAGCGGCCCTGCGGAACGAGCGAGTAATGGCAAAAGGTGCGGCCTTCCATTTGTCGCGTGGTACTGAGCGGCTCACCGAAGCCGAAGCAGCTTTTGTAAAAATCGCGCTTCTCGTCCACCAGCGAGATGAAAGTGGTCGGCACACCGATCAGCTTCGCCGCCAGCCGCGTCAGCCGATCGAAGCTCTCTTCAGCCGGAGTATCAAGCAGACTCGTCTGGAGGAGGGTGGCCAAACGATTCGAATCGCGCACCACCGCCTCGACATCGATCTGACCAGATCGATCTAATGCAGTTCCCAGCTTCACCTGCGGTTGATCAAGAGCTGCGTTCCGCTGAAGACCCATGCGCCACGCAGTCTACCCATGAAGGCGGAAAAGCAGGAATAAATTCGCCGAAAAGCGCCTTAGAGCGCGAGGCTGGCTTGCGTTTGCTCGAAGCCAGGAGACTGCGCAATTCCGCCGAACTTCTTCACTAGCTCATCGAGCTTCGCGACGTAGTAGTCCACGCTTTCGTCGCGGTTTTGTGGATTGAAGTCGCTCGCTAGCTTGGCGGCTTCGTAAGCAGCAACCTTCTTTGGCGTGGCTTTGATGTAATAACTGATCTGGTCGCCCGGCTTGTAATCGCGGCCACTGGCGATGGCTAGTTCGTAAGCGGCGGCGCGATTGCGGGCGGCGCCGGAGATCTTGGCGCGGTATTTGTCTAACGAGTCCTGGAGCGTGTCGGTCTTCATCAACATGTCGATCTTCCATTCCTGATTCCGAATCTTGCTTTCGAATCCGTTTCGAAGATCGACAATCCCCTCCGGTTTCTCCTCCATCAGCAGCTTGATCATCTCCTCGAGAAACATCCGCTGGAATTTTTCCAAGCCGCGCGATTTGAGCGCGCCGCCTTTGATGATGACTTCGCCTTCGCGAGTTAGGAGCGCGTAGTTCTTCGCTTTGTAGCTGAACATGGCCTCGAATTGTTCGTCGAACTCGACTTCGATGCCGGGCGGGAGTTCTTTGCCTAACGAATCGCGCAGTTCGCCGGCGTCGACCTTCGGCGGCGGGACGAAGTAGATGCCGTCGGTATCGACTTCGATGACCTGCGTGCCGCGCTTGCCTAACCAGTCGATCATCTTTTTCAAAAGATCGCGACCGATCTGGGTGACCCGGGCGGCGGCGTCGAAGTCGGCGAAGTGCCCCTGCCCGAAACCGAGATAGCCGTAGAAGCTATTGATCAGAATCTTGAAGGTGTTTTGCAAGGCGTGGAAGTGACGTTGCCACGCCGCATCTTTCTCCGCGCGCATGCTGGCTTTCGCTTCCAGGCGGAAGGTGCGCAGATCGGTCAGGAGGTGGCGGAAGATCTGGAGCTCGTCGGTTACCGGAAAGCAATCGAACTGCAACATCACCGACGGGTAGAGCGAGGCGATGTCGCAATGCCAGACGTTGCGGGCCACGCCGGTGAAGAAGACGTCGGTGTAACCGCCCTCGAAGCCGACCGGCATGGGTAGCTCGGGAATGCTATGGCGTTGCCGCAGGTATTCGCGCAGGAAGAGGGCGTTGATGCGGGTGGCGTTGCCGCGCACGATCACGTCCTGGTAGTTGTAGGGAAAAATCTGCGCCTGGATAAAGTAGCTTGGGCTTAGTAGCTCCGAGATAGCTCTCGTTTCGCGCACGGCACAAAGGGCGCGCTGATTGAATCGCTCACTTCTTGTTAAGTATTCGCGTTCCAGTTCCTTTCCGATCAAGGCCGCGACTTCCCTGCTTTCGCAAAAGCCAAAGTGCTGCGCTACAGCGGCGCGCTCGAATCCCGTCAGCGTTCGCAGCCCCACATCATAAAATTGCGCAAGCAGAAAAGTATCCACGAAGTGCCGGCCATCGACCTGAAACTTCGGGTAATCGATCGTCTTCTCCGCGATCTGAAGCCGCGAAGGACGCGAGCGCAGGAATCCGCCGCGCCGCCCCCAATCCAGTTTTACCTTCGCCTTGCGCGCCCGCGCAACCAGATACGATAGATCAAAACGAAAGAGATCGTGACCTTCAATTACGTCTGGATCATGTTCTTTAATTAGAGCAGTTAATCGCTTTAAGGCATCGTATTCCGATTCGTCGGCCTTTTGAGGATCAACGACGATCAATTCTTCCCAACCGGAGTTATCGGACAGCGCAATGCTGGCGATGTGATTTTGGGTCGCCTCCGCCAGGTCGCTCTCGCCGGTAGGCGAAAGAACTTCCAACTGCATTCGTTTTAGCTGCTCGAAAGGCAACTTCTTAAACAGGGTGCGGCCAGTAGCGGTAAGGTAATGTTGCACCGGATCGCTCAAGGCGAAAAAGGCGCGCCCTGCTTTCTTGAACCCATTGCGCAGGGCAATCAATTCCTTCCAGCTATCAACCGTGATGAGCCAGTTGTATTTCAAATCGCCGGAAAGTTTCTGCGCATTGTCGAGTCCGAGGTCGGCTATATCGTTATCGGCCCAGACGAAAGGATGGAACGGTTCGACGTCTACCGCAGTGTTGCCATCACTTTCACGTCGATAAACGCGCACCGTCCCGGTCTCGCCCAGCTCGATCGCGACGATGCGTGCCGCGGGATCCGCGCCGAAAAGAATCGTGTTATCTTCAAAGGCCATCGCACAACAACTACATGGAGATGACGCGCCGAATCAAACGCTCGTCATCCTGAGCGAAGTCGAAGGACGACGGGTCTAGTTGCGCCTCCCGAACTTAGCTTCGCCCGAGCCGCCGTTGCTCAGCGTAGGGAAACACTTCCGGCAGTTCACCCGCGCGAAGTTTCCGCTGAGTGGATTGCCAAAATTCAGGGTGGAATAAATCGCCGTGGCGCTTCATCAGCTCATCACGCGCGCGCTTCGGAAATGCGAGAAACCTGGGAAATTCTTCCGGAAAAATATCGTTCTCACGCACTGAAAACCACGGCTCGGCCGACATTTCTTCCTCGTAACTGCGCGATTGCGGCAGTTCGCGAAAATTGCAGTCGATCAGAAAACAAAGCTCATCGTAATCGTAGAAGACAACGCGGCCGCGGCGGGTCAGGCCGAAGTTTTTTGTGAGCAGGTCGCCGGGGAAAATATTGGACGCAGCCAGATCCTTGATCGCGTTGCCATAATCACACGCCGCGTCGATCGCGGCCTCATCATTGGATTCGGCGAAGAACAAATTCAACGGCCGTACCCGGCGCTCGACGTAAGCGTGCCCGATGATGACATCGTCGCCCTCGAGACGAACGGTGCCGCTTGCGTTGCGCAAAAGTTCCTCCAGTAAACTGCGCTCAAAACGCGCGCGCGGGATGCGCAGATGCTCAAATTCGTGCGCCTCAATCAACCGGCCGGCGCGATCGTGTTCGAAGACGAGCTTGTAACGCTGCATCACGTCGGAGCGATCGCTTTCCTTTGGTTGATCAAACCGGTCGCGGATCAGTTTGAAGACAACGTCGTAACTTGGGAGCGTGAAAACGATCATGACCATTCCGCGCGTCCCTTCTGCATCGACAAAACAATCTCGCGAGTTTTGCAGGTGCCGAATGAAGTCGCGGTAAAACTCGGTTTTGGCGTGCCGGTTGTAACCGAGCGCGTTATAAAGATCTGCCAGCCGCTTGCCTTGCATGAGATCGCGCAGCCAGCGCACGAGAAGAAAAGGAGAGGGCGCGTTAACGCGAAAATAGGCGCGTGTGTAGGAAAATAGAATGGCGAGATCCGCTTCGCCAATCAACAACGCGTCGAGCGTAATTCCCCTCTCGTCCGAGTGCAGCAGGCAAAAGGCGATTGGCGTTTCGCGGCCCTCCGTCCACGCACGGCCGACAATGTAGGCGCCGCGGCCGCGATAGAAAATGGCACGCACGACTTCGATTTCACGCGTCATGGACAGGCGAAGCGCCGCGGCTTCGGCGGCTTCGCGCAAGTTGATCCAACGGTCACCGCTGAAGCCGGCCACTGTTTCGTCAGTCAGTAATCGCAGGATCAATTCCGGAGCGGTCGCTCCGGAATATCGGTGCGTGATCTCGGAAATTTCTCCCGTTTGCGCATCAAAATCGGTATCGACGAACTCAATCGCCTGATTGACGCCCTCGGTCGCAAAAACGCGGCGGGTGAGCGAATTAAAAAAACTTTCCGCAATTTCCCATCGCTGCGATTGCGCGATGAGGGCGGAGAATGCCGCTTTAGTCGCGCTCCAAATCGAACGGTCGCAGGCGCGCGCGGCCATTAGCTCGCGCACACGATTTGTTAGACTATCGAGAATCAGCGAATAAAGGCGAAGCCGTTCCCGCGAATCATCGAAGCCGCCGTGCCAATCGCGCGTCAGAAAGCGGGAACGCGCCCGGCTGGTAATTTCGTCGAAGCGCGCTTCGTATTCGGAAAACGCGTCCCGCGCAGCTTCCGCACAAAGGGCGGCCAGGCGGCTGTCGGTGAGTCCGGGCGCAGCGGCAGAAACAGTCTCGCTCAATGAAACTGTTCTTGTTCGGTCGAGCCGGCGAGCGCGCCGGTGGAAATTTCGCCGCCGGCGATCACCTTCGCCACTTCATCGAAATACCCGGTGCCGACTTCGCGCTGATGTTTGGT
>QHBL01000346.1:2904-4764 GCA_003244125.1 Chthoniobacterales bacterium | reverse complement strand
GGCCGGGTAAGCGACGCGTCCACACGCTACACCCTCAAGCGCATCCAGCGTCTGGTCGTCGCCATCCTCGTAGCTGTCATCGCTATCTCCGTCTTCTTCGTTAATTGGTACACCGCGCTCATTTCTGTCGGAGTGCTCTCCGTCATCATCGGGCTCTCCGTGCAAACGCCCATGACGTCGTTCATCGGCTGGATTTATATCCTGGTGCGCCGCCCTTACCGGGTGGGCGATCGCATCCAGATCGGTGATGCCACCGGCGACGTCATCGACGTTAGCTATATCGATACCACGCTGTGGGAATTCGGGGGCAAATACCTTTCCACTGATCATCCCAGCGGGCGTATCATCAAGTTCCCAAACTCGAAAGTGCTCAGCGCCACCGTCTATAACTATTCCTGGCCGCTCTTTCCCTACATCTGGAATGAGATCAAGTTCAGCATTGCTTATGGGAGTGACCTGGAGTTCGTAGCTCACACCATGCAAAAGGTGACGGAGGAAGAAATCGGCGAAGAGATGATGAAGCGAGTCGAGGTCTTCCGGCAGTTACTCGCGAAAACGCCCGTCGATGAACTCGAGGTCAGAGAGCAGCCGCGCGTGATTTTTCGGCCGAGCGACAATACCTGGCTCGAAGCCATCGTGCGCTACCTTGTCCCGCCGCGCGAAGGGGGAACTATCAAGACGCGGCTAATTCCAAAGTTACTCAAAGCGCTTAACGCCGCGCCCGACAAGGTGATGTTCCCAAAAGGCGACGCCCGCTAACGAGACGTGACTAGTTCTCGGCCTGGGTCCGGCGTGACCTTTTCTTCGCCGCGACGCAACCACCAGAGCAAGGCAAAGAGCGGCACGAGCGACGCAACAAAGAACATCGGGCCGCCGCGGCGATGGATTACGCTGTGAATCATGTGCGGCCCAATGTGCACACACAGGAGTGCGATAGTAAGGATGCGAACGCCGTTCCGGATCAATCCCAATGGGATAATTGCCGCCACCAGGACAAGCCGCCGCCAGGGTGTTCGTAAGAAAAGGTAGGACGCCAGTAAGCTGGTGATGAAGAGAACGTAGCTCGAACGAATGCCGCTGCATTCCTTTGCGACTTCAAGAGAGATGCCGGGTAACTGAAAAATGGTTCCGTCGCGCAGGACCGCAGTTCCCGTCAGCATAAAGAGAACGTGTGCTACGTCCGCTGAAGCCAGCTTCGATGCTTCCTCCAGGGCGTCGGCCAGGCCATCGGGCATCGGCACCATGAAAATCAGAAACGCCATGGGAAAAGCCGCCGCTCTCATCCAGGCACCGCCAAGGAAAAAGAAAGCGCCAGCTATGACCAGGCAAACGAAGGCGAAGGCAAAGAGCGATAGATTATCACTGTGGCTAATCGGGTAAGCCCGGAGCCGAGTTACCCACGCCACGGCCAGACTGGCCACACCGACAAGTCCAAACAAAACAGAGACACCGGGCGCGGCCACGTAGCTGCACGGCAATCGCCGCCGCTCCGTATAGAGAAGGTAGAGCGATATGAATGGGATCAGCACAACGTGCGAGTGCAGGTTGCTGCCGAGGGCGTGGCTGACGAGCCAGAAGAGTGGCACCGCGAAAAGGCCAAGGAGAAGAGCGATAAACGCGAAGAACGCGTGCCTCCGTCTCCTAAACTGTCGCCCTGTCTCCGTCATTGGCTGCGGAAGCACGGGTAAAACACCTGGCGGACTATTGGCTCTCACAGGCGAGTTCCTTTTCGGAGCAAACAATCGCGAATCTCACCATAGCTTCGCAGCGCCTGGATTTCATCAATGTCGAACTCGACATCGAAGGCAGTTTGTAGTTCGCCGATTAGTTGCACCATAGCTAACGAGTCCCAGGCAGGCA